>JAVVPN010000028.1:0-37078 GCA_036655755.1 Bacteroidales bacterium
ATTTACAGAGCTAAACAATTGACAAACAAGGATAATAACCAACAAATTTGATTATTTGGGAGTTTTGTAAAAAACAAATGGCAACTATTTTCATTTATCACTGAAAATAGTTGCCATTTTTTGAATAACGGATTCGAATTATACATACTTTTGCTTCGTTTTAATAAAAACACATACTTTTAATAACAAAGCAAAAAGATGAAAAATCTAGTATTGTTTGCAGCAGTTCTTGTAGGCGCTGCATTCGCATCTTGTGGTAGCAAAAAAGCTGAAGAAACAGCTGCTGCCGAAGAACCAGTTGTTGTTGAAGCCGTAGCAGAAGAAGCTGTTGTAGAAGATACAGTAGCTGCCGATTCTATTGTAGCGGATACTATCGTTGCAAGTGAAGTTGTTGCTCAATAAGCCACTTTACAAATCTTTTCGGTCTGCAAACCGGTTTCAAGGCTACCCCAAAAGGGCAGCCTTTGTTATTTTTTATCCCCGATGATTCGGTTCATAATTACTGCAATCGCGCCGTCGCCCGTCACATTACAAGCCGTACCGAAACTGTCGATGGCAATATAAAGCGCCACCATCAAGGCCTGAAGTTGTTCGTCGAATCCCAGCATACTCTGCAACAATCCCAACGCCGCTACAATCGCTCCCCCCGGTACCCCCGGAGCGGCAACCATGGTCAGCCCAAGCATAAAAATAAACCCCGCATATACAGCAAAATCTACCGGCAATCCCTGCATCAGCAGCAATGATATTGAAAAAGCCACAATCTTCATCGTACTACCCGACAAATGGATCGTAGCGCACAGCGGAATCACAAAGTTCGCAACATCCTCTTTCACCCCGTTCTTCATGGTCTGATCGAGTGTTACCGGAATCGTCGCTGCCGAAGAAGAGGTACCCAATGCCGTGAAATAAGCGGGCAGCATATTCTTGAACAGTAAGAACGGATTCTTGCGGCTTATCATTCCGGCAATTCCGAACTGGAAGAACAGCAATACGATTTGCAACAAGAAGATCACACCGATCACGCGTATAAAAAGACCCAATATATGGAATACCTGTCCTGCTTCCGACATGGTAAGAAACACACCGAAAATATAGACGGGCAAAAGCGGTACGATCACCCCGTGAATTAACTTCTCAATGATATCTTTAAAATCAATCATCGCATTCTTGAGCGTATCCCCTTTGATAAATGCCAGTCCCAGTCCCAATAAAAATGAAAGAAGCAACGCGCTCATCACATCAATGGCAGGCGGGAATTTAATATTAAAGAAAGGAGTCAGTATTTCTGCCGTATCCTGGCTCACCATATTGCCCATACCACCCGTAGGAATTAAGTGAGGCAACGACCACAAGCTGGTGAAGTAAGTGAAAAAACCGGAAAACACCGTCGAACCGTAGGCGATCGCGGCGGTTATCAACAACCATTTACCTGCTCCCTTGCCCAAATCGGCAATTGCCGGCACCACCAACCCCACAATGATAAGCGGAACGACAAAGCCCAAAAATTCGCCAAACAAAGCATTAAACGTGACAAACACGCGCACAAAATTTTGCGGGAAAATAAACCCACACCCTACACCCAGTACAATAGCTAACAGTACCCGCGGCAACAATCCGAATTTCCGTTTCATTTATATCTGTATAATTTATTTTTTAACATTAAAGTATAAGTGAGGGTAAAGCTACAAAAACAAAATCATCTCTAATAAGCCTCTTAACTTAAAGAATGTAAGAAAAACAGCAAGACGACCCTCCAACCAATTACACATCATCGCCCTTTCGGAACCATCCATACGGATTTAAACTCGGATGCCATATCCACCCTGATCCAGCCGTTAGCCTTCAGTGTGTCTTGCCACGCGGGCATTGCCGTACCATGATAAGGCTCATAAGCATATTCGCGTGCGGCATCATCATGATTTAACATCAAAACCAGATGCGGATATTTACTCGTTGCGGTAAGATGAAACATACCGAAATCGCCTGTCGTATTACCAAATGCAAAGACCGGGATTTTCCCGATCTGGGTATAGATGTTCACACTTTTTCCGTCGCCGTTGTTTTTAGGCGGATATACTCCTTTCTGCAATACAAAGCGAGCCTCGCCCGAAGCCGGATACTCCGGTTGCATTTCCTGGCGCGTACCTATCAGACGACTGCGTCCGATATCGATTGTTTGCGGACAAATACTCCATACCAAACCCTCTAACGAGCCCGAAACAATGTAAATTTTAAAATCGCACGCTTTCAGATATTCCAGTAATTCCAGCATCGGCTGGTAAAAAAGATCGGCATACACGCGGTCATAACGGGGTGCCATGGTCGTATTGAGGTAAGTCCGTGCAAACCGGATATACTCTTCATTGGTTCTACCGGCAAATGCTTTCAGAATAAGCGAGTCGAGGTAATTCACCCCGTTTACCACCCAATGATTCAATACGGCCGTATCAGCCGGATTCTCCGACAATAACCGCGCATACCGGTATGCGGGCTGGCTGATCAGCGTCGAGTCTTTTTTAAGCTGATCGTTCATCGCCTTTACTGCAACCGCCATCTCAAACCAAAGCGGCGTTTCACACGCAATCGTCCCATCCATATCAAACACAGCGATACGGTCGGCCTCCGGAATCTGTTCTTTTGCCGTTTTGACGTATGCCAACAAATCCTTTTTTACTTGTGTTTCATTCCAAGAAGGAAGCGGATCCTCCTGTTTTTCCCGCGACTTGTTTTCACTGCACGAAAACAGGAAAAAAGTCAGCAATCCGATGCCCCATAAACAGGCAGCCTGAAATGTTCTCATTATAATCAGTTTTATTTATATAATGTTTTTCAGAGGAATATTGTTTGATTATAAAAAAACGCAGCCCGCCCCGTTTCCGGAATGAGCTGCGCACAATAGCTTATCAATAATCTTAAAACAATAACAAAATCAGGCGAGCGCCTTTTCGAAACGCTCTAAAAACAGGTCCGCCTGTTCTTTGGTCAGACAAAGCGGAGGCAACAAGCGGATCACCTTCGCACCCGCCGCCCCTGTAAATACTTTTTGTTCGAACAGCAGTTTCCGGCGAATCTCCTGCGCCGACGCTTCAAACTCCAGCCCGATCATCAATCCGCGTCCCCGAATCTCTTTGATACCGGGTATGTTCATCGCTTTCAAACGCTCAAGCAGGTAGTCGCCCAGTTGAGCGGCATGCGCTACGAGCCCCTCTTTCCCGATGATATCGAGTACCGAGATAGCCGCCGCACACCCCAGGTGATTTCCCCCGAAGGTGGTACCCAACATACCGTATTTCGGTGCGAACATAGGGCTGATTAAAACTCCCGCAAACGGGAACCCGTTGGCAATCCCCTTCGCCACGGTAATGATATCGGGACGAATGCCCGCATATTGGTGCGCGAAAAATTTTCCGCTGCGCCCGTAGCCCGACTGAATCTCGTCGAGTATCAGTACCGCCCCGTATTGCGTAGTAAGCGCGCGCAATTTTTGCAAGAACGCTTCTTCAGGAATGTGGATACCACCCACACCCGAAATACCTTCGATCACCACCGCGCAAACATCACCCTTCTTCAACTCCGCTTCTACCGCGGCCGAATCGTTCAGTTCGGCGAATACCACCTCGAACGTATCGTTGATCGGCGATACGATGGTCGGATTATCGGTAATCTTTACCGCAGCCGAAGTACGTCCGTGAAAAGCGTGTCGGAAAGCAATCACCTTCTTCTTGCCCGTATGGAAAGAAGCCAGTTTAAGCGCATTCTCATTCGCCTCAGCCCCCGAGTTGATCAGGAAAAGCTGATAATCATCGTAGCCCGACATACGTCCCAGCTTATCGGCAAGCTCCTGTTGGAGCGAATTCTGCACCGAGTTCGAATAAAACACCAGCTTTGCGGCCTGCTCGTTAATCGCTTTCAGGTAGTCGGGATGGCTGTGCCCCACCGAGATCACCGCGTGACCGCCATACAAATCGAGGTATTCGGTGCCCTCCTTATCGTAAACCAGGCACCCTTCCCCCCGCTCAATCTCTATATCGAACAATGGATATACATCAAATAACTTCATGTGGTTTCTTCTTTTTTCAGAAGCCGATAGGCTTCAATCGCAGTCCGGTGGTTTCCTCCAGTCCGAACAGCAGATTCATATTGTGTACCGCCTGCCCCGATGCCCCTTTCAGCAAATTGTCGATGCAAGATACGATCAACAGCTTATCGCCCGATTTTTGCAGATAAATAAGCGCCTTGTTGGTATTGACCACCTGTTTCAGATCGGGATTCTTATCCGTGATAAACGTAAACGAATGATCGGAGTAATACTCCTCGTAAAGCGCTTTTACCTCTTCAATCGGCAACGTGCAGCGCGTATAGGCCGACACGAAGATGCCGCGGGCGAAATTACCGCGTACAGGCAGGAAGTTGATGTCGCAATCGAAAGAAGGCTGCAACTGACGCACCGTTTGATTGATCTCATGCAGATGCTGATGGTTGAAAGCCTTATAAATCGATATATTATCGTTACGCCAGCTGAAATGAGTGGTTTCGGTAGGCTTCTGCCCCGCTCCGGTCGATCCGGTGATGCCGTTTACATGCAGATCGTCCATCAACAGGTTGTTTTTAGCCAACGGCAGGATCGCCAACTGAATGGCCGTTGCGAAACATCCCGGATTGGCTACCCGCGAGCAGCGGATAATCTTTTTACGGTTGAGTTCCGGCAAGCCATATACGAAATCATGGTCGGGCGATTCCATCCGGTAATCGGTCGAGAGATCGATGATCTTCAGATCTTCGGGCACCTCGTGCGACTCCATAAACTTACGGGTGTCGCCATGCGCCGTACAGAAGAACAACAGATCGATCTCTTCAAAAGGCAATTGGTCGGTAAACGTTTGTTCCGTTTCGCCGAACAAGCCCGAATGCACATCATATAGTTTATTGCCCGCGTTGCTGTTGCTGTTTACAAATACAATCTCCACATCGGGATGATTAATCAACAAACGCAACAATTCGCCCGCCGTATATCCCGCTCCGCCTACGATTCCAACTTTAATCATTCCGTCACCGCTTTTTCGTTTTTCGACTGTACCGAATAATAGATCTTCGTCTGATTACCCAGTATTTTAGTAAATCCTTTCACATCGTCGGCACTCCATGCCTTGTTCATCTCGCCGTATTCGCCGAAATCCGATTTCATCAGGTCGAATGGCGAATCTACACCCACCAATGTATAATGGTAAGGCTGTAGCTCAATGATTACGCGCCCCGTTACGTTACGTTGCGACGTTTCAAGATACGATTCCATCTCGCGCATCACCGGCTCAAGGTATTGCGCCTCGTGCAGGAACATTCCGTAAGTGGTAGCGATCTGGTCTTTCCAGTATTGCTGCCATTTGGTAAGCACATGCTTTTCGAGCATCTTGTGGGCATTGATAATCAGAATCGGAGCAGCCGCCTCAAAGCCTACGCGCCCTTTGATACCGATAATCGTATCGCCGATGTGCATATCGCGGCCGATGGCGAATTTCGCACCCAGCGCTTCCACCGCACAGATCGCCTCCACCTTATTATCATATTTCACACCGTTTACAGCGCTCAGTTCCCCCTGTTCGAAATCGAGGGTGATCGTTTCGCGCCCTTCGGCTGTAAGTTGCGACGGATAAGCCGATTCGGGCAAGGTCTGATCCGAATGGAGCGTTTCCTTACCGCCGATGCTGGTACCCCACAATCCTTTGTTGATCGAGTATTCCATCTTTTTATAATCGGCCTTCACGCCATGTTTCTGCAGGTATTCGATTTCCGCCTCGCGCGAAAGCAGCAGGTCGCGGGTCGGCGTAAGGATTTTGATATTCGGAGCCAGCACCTCGAACGTCAGGTCGAAACGTACCTGGTCGTTGCCCGCGCCGGTAGAGCCGTGCGCCACATAGTCGGCACCGATCTCTTTGGCGTAATTAATGATCGCCATAGCCTGAAACACACGTTCCGAACTTACCGAAATCGGGTAAGTACCGTTACGCAATACGTTTCCGAACACCATATAGCGAATGCTTTTATCATAATATTCCTGAGTAACATCGAGCGTAACGTGCTTTACGGCACCCAGCTCATAGGCACGTTGCTCAATTCGTTCCAGCTCTTCGGGGCTGAAGCCTCCCGTATTGGCAATCGCCGTATACACTTCGTAACCCAGCTCTTCGGCAAGGTACTTCACGCAAAAAGAGGTATCCAGACCTCCGCTAAATGCTAAAACTACTTTCTCTTTCATTGTATCTGATATTTTCTTTCTTATTTATCATTCCGGTGTTCGGCCGGATCATAAAGCATACCCGTACATAAACACATCTTGCGGTTGGTACGCGTAAGCACATCGTAATTTACACAACTCTGACACCCCTTCCAGAATGCCTCGTCGTCTGTCAGATCGGCGAAGGTAACCGGGCGGTATCCCAGTTCGTTATTGATTTTCATCACGGCCGCCCCGGTGGTAAGTCCGAATAATTTGGCATCCGGAAACCGCTCGCGCGACAAATCGAATGCGAACTTCTTGATTCGCTTCGCCAGCCCGTGTCCGCGAAACTTATCCACGACGATCAAACCCGAATTGGCTACAAACTTCTTGTTACTCCAACTCTCGATATAGCAGAATCCGGCAAACTCGCCGTCAGCAAGTGCGATAACCGCTTTTCCCTCGAGAACCTTCTGTTTCACATATTCGGGCGAGCGCTTCGCAATACCTGTCCCCCTGATCTTTGCAGCCTTTTCGATCGTATCCAGAATGGTATCTACATACGCTACGTGCGATTCATCAGCAACCATCACCTCGATGGCAATCTTTACGTCGATCAATTCTTCCATTTCTCAATTGCTCAAATAGAAAACGATAATATTTTGTTTATTGTAACTGGATGTTCGGGATAAAGGCAGAAAGGGCTTCAACCACTTGGGCGCGCGTATATTCTTCGCGTGGAATGATCAATATGGTATCATCACCGGCAATGGTGCCCAGAATTTCATGGGGAGCATTGATGTCGATATCGTAAGCGATGCTGCTGGCATATCCCGGACGGGTACGGATAACGGCAAGATGCTGAGAAAATTCGATCGAGATGAACCCTGCCGCCGCAAATCCGATATTGGCCGAAGCGGTGCGTGGCTGCGCCATCTTGCCGATCCCTCCCATCTCGGGCAGGATGTAAACATAGGTGCCGTTGTTGTTGGCCACTTTGGCGATCTGCAATTGTTTCAGGTCGCGCGACAGGGTAGCCTGCGTCAAGTCGAAACCGCGATCTTCCAACTGTTTCAACAATTCTTCCTGGCTTCCTATTTTCGCTTCCATTACAATTTCACGAATGGCAATAAGTCTCTCTTTCTTATTTTTCATACTTGCATATTTATTCCTTTATTATGTTGCAAATATACGCATTTGCGCATATTTGCAACATAAAAGGGTGAAATTTTTGTATTTATTCATCAAATTAAGACTTAATATGGATAATAGATGCATAAAGAAATACTATGACTGCATATTAATACACAAAACCTTAATAGAGTCCGCTTAAAATAAAGCGTTCCCCTTTACTATTTTATATGCTCTCTTTAGCATAAAGGCGCATGGTATATTAAATTTGTATCTGAAGTGCAAATTTATATTTAACCATAGCGGAGCCCGCTTATTATTTATCACATGAGAAATACATTATCCAACCTAAAACTTACCCTCTGCGCAGCAGTGATCCCCTTCTCCATCACTTGCGCAAGCGACAGGGTTTATCCCGTGCCTCAATCCGTAACATATGGCAAACAGACCCTCGCTATCGAATCAATACGAAAAATCAATTATAACGCGCAACTTCCTGTCCATCTCAAAGAACAGATTTCGACCATTCTTGGTGAAAACGGCGGGACGGCAAACAGCCCGAAGCAGACTGAAGTAGTGATCGGCATACGGGGCGAAAAAGCGGTAAGGAAATATAGCAAGTTACTGCCCGGAAAAGCGGAGGGCTATTATATCCGCATCACACCCGGACAAATCATCGTAATGGGAGAAGACACGCGCGGCCTGTTTTACGCCTTACAGACATTAAAACAGTTGAAAAACGGCGATCAGCTACCGCTGACCGAAATCAAAGATTATCCGGACATCGCATTCCGCGGCGTGGTAGAGGGTTTTTACGGCACTCCCTGGAGCCACGAAGCCCGCTTGCGCCAGCTGCAATTTTACGGAGAGATGAAGATGAACACCTATATCTATGGGCCGAAAGATGATCCGTACCACAGTTCGCCCAACTGGCGCGTGGCTTACCCCGAAAAGGAGGCGAAACAGTTGAAAGAGCTGGTGGATTGCGCGCGTAAGAATGAAGTGGACTTCGTTTGGGCCATCCATCCGGGATTGGATATCAAATGGACCGACGCAGACCGCGATTTGGTATTGCAGAAATTCGAGGCGATGTATGCCTTGGGGGTTCGCTCGTACGCGGTATTCTTCGACGATATTTCGGGCGAAGGAACGAAAGCCGATAAACAGGCGGCCTTGCTCAACTATATCGACAATCATTTCGTGCAGGTAAAAAAGGATGTGAAACCCCTTATCATGTGTCCTACCGAATATAACAAAAGCTGGTCGAACCCGGCTGGAGGCTATCTGCGCACATTGGGCGAACAGTTGAACCCTTCGGTACAGATCATGTGGACCGGCGATCGCGTGATTTCGGATATTACCGAAGATGGCGTGGCGTGGATTACCGACCAAATCAAGCGCGAACCCTATATATGGTGGAACTTTCCGGTATCCGATTACGTGCGCGATCACCTGCTGATGGGGCGTGTATATGGATTGGACACCCATATCGGGGCGCAGATGTCGGGATTCGTAACCAATCCGATGGAACGGCCGGAAGCCTCTAAACCCGCTATTTTCAGCGTGGCCGACTATGCGTGGAATCCGGATGGATTCGACAGTAACCAAAGTTGGGAAGATGCGATCGATTATGTGATCCCTTCCCGACGCGAAGCGATGCGCACGTTTGCCGAACACCACTCCGACCTGGGGCCGAACGGCCACGGCTACCGTCGTGAAGAATCGGTAGCGATCGCACCGGTTGCCGAACGTTTTCTGAGCGCTGCCACAAATAACGGATGGACCGCGAATGACTACCGCTTGCTGACAACTGAGTTCGGACAGCTGGGCGAAGCGGCCGACCTGTTGCTGGCCGACGAGCACAACCCGATGTTGATTGAAGAGATGAAACCGTGGCTACTTCAGTCGAAGGTGGTGGCCGAGGCCGGGATGGAAGTGTTGAGTATGGCGGAAGCCTTGCGCAATGGCGAGGAAGAGATGTTCCGCCGCAAATACAACCATGTGGTGGCATTGCAAAAACGCTATTACCTCAACGACCGCGAATATAACCAGAATCCGTATCAGCCGGGAGTTAAATCGGGCTCGTTGGTAATGAAACCGTTTGCAGACTCGCTCTTTGTATATACGACACGAGCGTTTAACAAGCAATACGGCGCGCAACTGCCTTACACAGTATTCACCTCTCCGCACAAATCTTATTCGACCGTAGCGCAGGCCGCTTTGCTGCCGGTACGGGTGAGAAACAAGCGCATCTCCGTTTCGCCCCTGCTGGAAGTGATCCGCTGGAAGGAGAACGAATGGATCGGTATCGAACTGGATAAAAAATACGCGTTGCAACGCGTTGAGGCAGACTTCGGCATTACGGATGCCAATGATTGGCTGGCTTGCGAAATTTCGGAGGACGGGATGGATTGGCAACCGGTGAATTTCACTCAGGTAAAGCAGCAGATGAAATTCGAGGTAAACAACCAAGCTAAATATATCCGCTTTAAAAATACCACTGCGCAAGAGCGCGAAGCCCGTTTACGCCGCTTCGAGGTGATTTTGGATTGATTGGAAAGAGAAGAGTAGAAAAAAGAAAACCATGCAGGCGATGGGATTATTCTCATCTCCTACATGGTTTTTCTTTATTCACCACTAACAAAAGTCACTAAGACTTATCTTACACCTATTTTACTTGAGCTTTTTCTCTTTGTTTTTCTCTTTGTTCTTTTCCTTGTTTTTCGGATTGCCCGTTCCGGTCTTTTTGCCGGCAGCCGCTTTTTCTTTACGCTCTGCCGATAGTATCTGCTGTTTCATACGCTCCGTTTTGTCAGAAGCCCCGGCAGCAATATTCGTCAACTCGCCCCGGTCGCTTTTAATATCGATCAGCATTTCACCGGTTTGCTTCCCATCGAAAAGCGTGTATTTATCATCACCACTGACAATATTCAGAAAGCCGTCGCCTTCAAGATAGAGCGACTCGCGTTGCGGAGCTTTCGCTTTGCCGATTACAGCCTTTGCCAACGATAAACCGTCGGGATTTGCCGGCGCTTCGATATGAGCCAGTTCACATAAGGTAGGCAAAAGGTCGGTACCGTTACATACAAGCGAATTATCACGTTTGCCTTTCGGAATACCCGGTCCGCTAAAAATAAACGGCACGCGCTGACATTCATCATAAGGCAGGTTTTTGGTTACCGTTTGGTGTGCCCCCTGCATCTCTCCATGATCGGAGGTAAATACGATAATCGTATTCTTCTTTAATTGCGGATTACGATCGAGCGCATCGAGAATATGGCCGATATGGCTATCCACCAACGAAACCAACTGACCGTATGTCCAACGGTATTTACGCCAATACCATTCGGGGAAATCCTGATAAGGCGATTTTTTCATTTCCGGAAATCCGGCTGTCTTTTCAATGTTGAACGGAAGTGCCGGAGCATGCTCTTTATAAAATTCTACCGAATCGATGGCATTGGCCCGGGCACGCATCTCCCTCACACAATCCGTGATCGGTTGTTTCTTTCCCCCTTTATCAGGAACAATGGCAGACAGATTGGTGGAGGATTCCAGACAAATATCATGCGGATTCAAAAACGACGCTACCAGCAAAAACGGTTTATCTGCTTTTTGGTTAGCTTTCTCATCAATAATACGGGCTGTTTCGCGCCCCAACTCGTCACGCTCATCTTGGGTGTAATAGTTTTCGAAACCATATGCTACCGGAGCGCCAAATTTAGAGGCACCCTCTTTGCCTGCAAACGGCAAATGCACTTTACCACCATAATATGTATCATAACCACCGCGAGAAAAGACATTTCCCATCCCATTTTGAGACAAAGCGGCACGAACGTGCGATTCTTCAGCGCCCTTCGACTGGTTTTCACGAATGCCGTATTGCCCCCCGTAACGCCCGGTAAACAATGCGAAGCGGGACGGAACAGAAACCGGATTCGTACAATAAGTACGGGTAAACGAGATGCCCGACTTTGCAATACGATCAATATTGGGTGTTGAAAAATAGCCACCTTCATATAGGTCGGCATGCGCACTAATCGCATTGTATGCTTGCTGATCGGTCATGATCAGAATAATATTCGGTTTATCGGCGACAGGCTGAGCTGTCGCAAAAAGCGACGAAGCAAGCGCGGAAGTTAACGTAAAGCCATTTAACAATTTCATGAAGGAGTTTTTTATAATTTCGTACGCTAATAAGTTTATCACATTTGATTTACAAATAAACCAATCTCTCTCCAAACAAAGGTTCGGTTTCCGTTTTTAGAGGTTTCGTTTTTGTTTGAAGTCAGTTTTACAACCTGCTGCGGCTATGTCATTTACTCATTTTTATGTTTTCTGTTATTGTCTGCAAAGAAAGGCTGATTTCTACGCATCAACCAATACCCTACTTTAAAAAAACATTTCTCAAACCTCAAAAAACAGAATTCAATCCCCCTCCGCTTCCCTGCTTTTTACTTTTGTAATTGAAAACACACGAATTCTATCTGATAAAAATCCATTATGAAACCCACAACCGAAAGAAAATATTCTTTATTGATTTTGTTTGCGCTTACACTTCATATAAATGCTTGTAAGGCCGTTGATGAGATTTCGCTTTCCGTGCAGGACCCCATTAACCGGGAGGAGTTGAAAGAAGCTTCATTGCGCGAAATCGCCGATCGTTATTATGGTAAAAACTTTCATTTAGGTATAGCCAATCATGCCAAACTAATCGGACAGTTATCTACTGAAATCGCCGATCGTGAATTCTCCTATATCGTACCAGCCAACGATTACAAACAAAGTTATATCCATCCCGACTTTACACGTTGGCGATGGGAAAATCCGGATGCCTATTTACAACATGCAAAAGAAAAAGGGCAACGATTGCGTTTGCACGGACCGATCAGTCCGCAATGCTCACCCTGGGCGCGCGATGATAAACGCACACCCGAAGAGCTGAGCCGCATGCTCGACGAATACATGACTGCCTTGTGTATGCGTTACGGCAACGAGGAACAAGTGGTATGGATGGATGTGGTAAATGAAACCATTTGTCCGGAAGTTGTAAAAGGGGGTACGGGCTTTGATGACCGAAAACCCGGAGATTGGTTCGGTCCTCGCTTGGGTACGGATAAATGGGAAAACCCATGGACCATTCTGGGATATGACGAACAAAGCGACATCAAAACACCGCGCTACATCGACCGCGCTTTTGAACTGGCCAATCAGTATGCACCCAATGTAAAACAGATCATCAATCAGCACGGGCAGTTTGAAGAGGTGGTATGGGAGAAAATGAAAAAGCTGGTTGCTTATTTACGCCATGACAAGAATCGCCGTGTAGACGGCCTCGGGTGGCAGGCGCATGTTGAGATGGGCTGGGAAAAGAAACCCGGAAACCTGGAGCGCCTCGATGCAATGATCAAATGGTGTCATGCCAATAACCTGGAGTTTCATATCACAGAAATGAACGTATGGATGAAAAATCCGGAAACAGCAAATGAAAAAGAGCAGGCCGACACGTTTGAAGCCATTTTTAAAACGATTCTCCAAAACCGCCATACCGGAACGGTAGGATTGAGTTTCTGGAACGTGCGCGACGAAGATACGTCGAATGCTTCATGGCAAGGGAATTTGTGGCGCAACGATGGCTCATCACGCCCTGCTTATCATCGCATTAAGCAAATACTAATTGATAATATTGAAATAAAAACATCCGCTAAAGGGAACAAACACTGAATACTTATCTAATTGAAAACACAAATGAAGAACAAGTTGATATTGTTTTTATGGCTTATTAGTGCCTATGCCCATGCTATTAAAGTAACTGGGACTGTTTATGACGAACGCAAAGAACCGATTATCGGTGCAAGCGTACAGGTTAAAGGGGTAGCGGGATTAGGAACGGCAACCGATTTTGACGGAAACTTCACACTCGAAATTGAAGATATAAAGGATGGTTCTTTGGTTGTTTCCTATATCGGGTATAAAACAAAATATATTCCGCTGAAAGGCCGAACAATCATTACAGCCGAACTAGAGCCAAATGTAAGCGAACTCGACGAAGTGGTCGTGGTTGGTTATGGAGCGGTACGCAAAAGTGACCTGACCGGATCGGTTACTTCGGTAAAAGCATCCGACGAAGAAGCTGCGCGAGCTACATCATTCGACAAAATGCTACAAGGAAAAGCGGCAGGGGTAATGATTTCGACCGGGAGTTCGGCTCCGGGCGGTTCGGTAAGCGTACGTATCCGCGGAACAAGCTCATTGCGTGGTAACAACTCGCCACTTTATGTAATCGACGGAAATATCATTTCGAGCCTGGGTGAAACAAGCAACCCAATGAGTCAGGGTACGAGTGGTGGCAACTCGCGTATCGACGAGCAGAATCCACTGGCAGCTATCAGCCCGCAGGATATCGAAAGCATCGAAATTCTGAAAGACGCATCGGCGACGGCTATCTACGGATCGCAAGGTGCGAACGGAGTAATTCTGATCACCACCAAACAAGGAAAAACCGGAAAACCGGCCATAGCAGTCAGCGCAAATGTTACGTTGTCAAAACTGGCTCGCGAAATAGATATGCTTAACGCATACGAATATCTTGAATTCCGCAATAACCCGGTATTCTTGGGAGGAGGCACTCCGGTAACAATGGATGGTTATACTCCTGTAAACTGGCAAAAAGAATCTACTCAGCTGGCGGTATCGCAAAACTATCGTGCAAGTATGAGCGGAAAAAGCAATAAAACGGCTTACTATCTGGCAACCGGATATTCCGATATGGAAGGGGTAATCCGTAAAACGGGTGTGAATAAATTTGATATCCGTCTGAATCTTGATCAGGAGATCAATGACTATATCAAATTGAAAAGCAATACTTCGTTCAGCAGTATCAATACCTCGATGACTTCGGGTACGGATAAACTGGCCAACACGCGTACGAGTATCGTTCGACATATGATTTCATTTAAACCGTTGAAAGGTATGAATGACGATTATTCCGAATATGATGAAAACGTAACGTCGCCCGAAACCTGGTTTACAGACTACGATGACGATAGCGAAGAGAACCTGTTTAACACGAACCTCGCTATTGATATCAAAGCAAATAAATGGCTGAGTTTCCGTGTAAAGGGTGGATTGATTCAGAAAACAAAGGAACGCAATATGTGGTTTGGAAAACTGACCTCTATCGGAGCTCAGACCAACGGGAAAGCAGGTATTGCCAATTTGAAAACACGTTCGTACAATACGGAAGCGTTGGCTCTTTTCAATCATCGCTTCAATTCAAAACATAACATCAACGGTACGGTCGGGATAACTTACGATAAAAAGAATGTATTGCAGTCATCAATGACCGGCGAAGATTTCTTTACGGAAGATTTGCGTGCGGATGGTATTTCACAAGCGGCGAAACAATATCCGTACCTGTATACAAAAGTCGGCGAACAGCTATTTTCGGTACTTGCCCGTGCTGTATATAATTATGGCGACCGCTACGTAGTAACTGCGACCTTCCGTGCAGACGGATCAAGTAAATTCGATAAAAGCAACCGTTTCAGTTATTTCCCTTCATTTGCCGGGGCTTGGCGTATCAACCAAGAATCGTGGATGAGAGACGTAAAACAAATCTCCAACCTGAAGCTTCGTCTTGGATGGGGACAGGTAGGAAATCAAGCCGTATCGCCGTATCAGACAATGGACAGCTACAACACGGTGGGGAATGCGAAGCCGGACGGCAGTCTGGAACCGGGTATCGTTCCGGCTCGTATCGCAAATCCGGATCTGAAATGGGAAACTTCAGAACAATACAATGCGGGGATTGATTTGGGACTCTTTAATCAGCGCCTAAACCTGACTTTTGACGCTTACATAAAAGAGACAAAAGATCTTTTGCAACAGATTGCGCTGCCAACGGCTAGCGGATACAGCTCGATGTGGATAAACAACGGTAAGATTCAGAACAAAGGGATTGAAATAGCGATTGATGCATATCCGTATTCAACCAAAAACTGGAGTTGGAATGTAGGCGGAAACATCTCTTTCAGCCAGAATACGATTAAAGAACTGGGTATGGCACCGGCAAACTTCGGTATGCTACATAACCAACGCGGATATTGGGGGGAAAATGTCGGAAACAATACGTTTACAAAATTCCCGGCGAATGTATTTCTGGTAGGACGCTCAATCGGATTGTTCATGGGATATCAGACAAACGGAATCTTACAAGAAGAGGAGTACAACAGTGCCGCTTATCAGGCAAAACCACTTGTTATGAATGGGACAACCCTTCAGGCCGGCGATATCCGCTATGTCGATCAGAACGGCGACGGGGTAATCAACAATGAAGACCGCGTAGTATTGGGGAATCCGAATCCGGATTTTGCATATGCTCTCAATACCTCTGTCAGATATAAGAACTGGACATTGGACATGGCATTCAACGGGGTGCACGGCAATGAAATTATCAATGCCAACCTGATTGATGAAACTGATGTAAAAAACGCAAACAATAACATACGCCGCGATGCTTTCTACGGAGCGTGGACACCCGAGAATAAAAGCAATGCTTATCCTCGTTTTGGATATACGCCACAAGGGGTATTGAGTGATCGCTACATTGAAGACGGAAGCTATTTCAAAATGGCCCATATCTCAGTTTCGTACCTGCTTAAATTCAAAAAGACGAAAGCGATTCAGTCGATGACATTCAATGCGACGGCAACCAACTTGTTTACAATCACATCATATAGCGGATATGATCCGGATGTAAACACGTTTGCGAACGACGTAGACCGTATGGGTATCGATTTGGTATCGTATCCGGCAGCCCGCAACTTTACATTCGGTATTATTGCTAATTTCTGATTTAACCATGAGTAAAATGAAAACATTAAAATATATCCTACTCGGACTAACAACAGTCGGAGTAAGTAGCTGCGACGATTTTCTGGTAGAAACACCACAGACAGATATAGCTAAAGACGGAGTGTATAACTCCGTCAGCTCGGCAAAATCAGCCCTTGCGGGTTGTTATGCCAAAATGTCGGACTACAATGCATTCGGATACAACTACGTGCATGTATTGAATGTGACCTCGGGTATGGGCGTAAGCATCAAACAAAATGATGTGAATCTTACCTCCATGAACATCTTACCGTCGGATGTGAATTTGACCAGCGTATATAACGGCACCTACGAAATTATTCGCGTTGCCAACGATATCATCGACGGTATGCAGCATAGTACGATTTCGAACGAGGCGGAGAAAAACAGAATTTGGGGAGAGGCTTATTTTTCGCGTGCGGTAAGTTACTTCAACCTGGTTCGTTTGTTCGGAAAGGTATCATTGATTACCGCACCGGTTAAAAATTACGCGGACGCGCAACAACCGCGAGCCGCAGTAGAACTGGTATATGCTCAGATTGAATCCGACCTTGAGAAAGCATGGGAGTTGATGGCCGAAGCTGGAAAAGGGGAACCGGGCCATCCGCACAAATATGCAGCAAAAGCGGTGTTGGCGAAAGTATATCTGACAATGGCGACCGAACTCAACGAGGATACTTACCTGCAAAAAGCATTCGATGCGGGGAAAGAGGTATATGACGCTAAAGTATATCAGTTGGTACGTCCGTATGCGGCCCTTTTCGGAAGCGAAAATAAAAATAACGCAGAGTCGATTTTCGAAATACAATTCTCAGCGACGGTCAATAGCGGCCGTACAACCGAAATGACATTCCCGGTAGGACATCCGTTGATGTCGAACATTATGACGCAAGGAAAATCGTGGGGTAAGACACGCCCTACTCCCCGAGCGTTCGACCAGTTTGATGAGGCAGATCCGCGTCGCGAAGTATCATTCGTAAGCACAAACTATTCGAATATTTTCGAAGCAAACGAAAAGAAGAAAACCATACTGCTTTATCCGACCGCTAAAGCTGACGGTACAAAACAGAAATGGACCTACAAACAAGGGGATTCAGAATATGCGGCTTGGAAAAAGTACTACGATAAAGGGATGACGGCACAGGCCAGCAACTGTAATTTTGTTTACTATCGTTATGCCGATTTACTGATGGTACTTGCCGAAGCAGCCAACGAACTTGGTTTACCGGAAGCTTCGGTTTATCTGAATGAAGTACTCGACCGCGCCCGGGATCGGGACGGAAACAGTGTGATTGAACCGACAGAACTATATCCGCTTGCAGTTACAGCGGAGGAAGCAGCCGATAAAGCATTGCTTCGCGAGCGTATTTTCCGTGAACGGTTAAAGGAGCTGACGGGCGAATGTGATGAATGGTACACGATACGTCGCATGGGTACTTCTTATCTCAAAAAGATCATGGAAGAACACAATACGCGCCTAGTAGAATGGTATGAAGGGCAGAGTATCGACCCCGCTTCCGTAAAATTCGTATATACGTATGAAGTGACTGACCATAATGTCAAAAAGAATATGTTAATGCCTTTCCCTGCCGATGAAATTGTCCGCAATCAAAACATCAGCCAGGAAGACCAGAACTTCGGATATTAATTTAGAATTTATCTATGATCAATAAATCATTATTGGGATGCTCGGTAGCTTTGCTGGGCACCCTTCCTTTCGCCTCTCTTCAGGCAAAACAAGCTCAGTCGCAAAAAAAGAACGTGTTGTTTCTGATTGTCGATGATTTACGTCCGGAGTTGAATTGCTACGGAGCAAAACACATGATTACTCCGGCTATCGATAAACTGGCATCGGAAGGGGTAATGTTTGAAAATGCTTACTGCAATGTGCCGGTAAGCGGTGCCTCGCGTGCTTCTCTGTTTTCGGGACTACGCCCCGGAAAGAGCAGATACTGGGACGTAACCGCCGAAATCGACATCGAAGCTCCCGGTACGATCACCCTGCCTCAGCATTTCCGAGAAAACGGATATGTTACTATTTCAAACAGTAAGGTAATTCACGGCAAAGACGATGCGGCAGCTCGCTCATGGGATGAAAAATGGATGCCCGACAGTCATTCTGCAACCTGGCGCGACTACCTAGGTGAAGAGAACCTGAATGTTGAAAAACAAAAAGGAGGTCCAGCCCCATATGAGACGGAAGATGTGCCCGATAATGCCTATATCGACGGGAAAACAGTTGATAAAACGATTGCCGACCTACAGAAACTAAAAAAGAGCGGCAAACCGTTTTTCCTGGCATCCGGTATTCTGAAACCGCACTTGCCATTCAATGCTCCGAAAAAATACTGGGATCTGTATGAGCGGAATGAGATACGACTGCCTGAAACATTCGAGTTCGATCGTACGGGGTTCCCAAAAGCCGCATTTCATAATTACAATGAGATACGCTATTACAACGGCATTCCTGCTAAGGCCGACATTCCCGCATCGGAAGGAGTAAACTTAATTCACGGATATCGTGCTTGTGTAAGTTATGCCGACGCTCAGGTAGGCAAAATACTTGCCGAATTGAAACGACTGGGACTCGACAAAAATACGATCGTCGTATTGGTCGGCGATCATGGCTGGAGTTTGGGAGATCACAACCAATGGTGTAAGCATTCAAACTTTAATGTTGTTAATAACGCACCGCTTATCATGCGCACTCCGGGCAATAAAAAGAAAGGAACAGAAGCTAAAGTGGTAGAGTTTGTGGATATCTATCCTACCCTGTGCGAAGAGGCAGGTATCTCAGTACCTGAACATACCGAAGGGAGCAGCTTCTCGAAACTGCTACACGGAAAAGATGCCGATTGGAAAGATTGTGCAATTGTAAAATGGCATAAAGGGGTAACCTATTTTGACCGTACACATGGTTACACTGAATGGAGAAATCAGAATAATGAGCTGGAAGACCAGATGCTTTTCATTTACTCGAACGATCCTACCGAAACCCGTAACGTGGCAGAGAATCCGAAAAATGCAGACGTGATAAAACGCCTACAAAAAAAGATTGAAGAGCATCGCGGTAAAACTTTTTTTGTAAAAACACCTCGTCCGGAACCTTACAAAGAAGCGAAAAATTAATAGAATTTTAAACGGATAATTACAGAATGAAAAAATTTCTTTCATTAATCGGTACGTCGGCAACCTGCTTGTCGGCATGCGGAGTAGCTCCCCAACAAGAGCGCCCAAACATTTTATTTATCCTTTCGGATGACCATGCCCGTTCGGCTATTTCCGCCTATGGTGGAATCAATGCAGAATTGGCGCCAACCCCCAATTTGGATGCCATTGGAGAAAACGGAGCCATATTCCGGAATATGCTTTGTACCAATTCGATCTCCGGGCCAAGCCGTGCGTGCCTTTTGACAGGTAAGTACAGTACTACAAACGGTTTTTATCAGAATGAGGGTGGTATTATTTTCGATAATACCCAACAACAATATCAGATGCTGCTTAAAGACGCTGGATATACTACCGGCCTTTTTGGAAAATGGCATCTTTACAGTGATCCGGCAGGATTCGACCATTATAAGATTCATGCGAATGCAAGTCAGCAGGGTACTTATTGGGATCCGGTTTACAGCACAAATGGTGTAAAGAAAAGAGAAAAGGGATATGCTACCCGCCTTACAACCGATGCAGCCATCGATTGGCTTGATGAGGTAAAGGAGGGGGATCAGCCATTCTGCATGATGCTCCATTACAAAGCACCACATCGTCCATGGGAGCCGGACTCTTGTTATCTGAATCTGTTTGACGATGTTGAATTTCCGTATCCGGATACATTCAACGATGATTATACCGGACGTGAAAAAACGCTTGGCCAGAACATGGCATCCATCGAACATCATCTTTCGCGTGGCGACCTTAAACAGCAGGCTCCCGAAGGATTGACTCAAAAAGAAAAAAACAAATGGCTTTGGTGGGGAGGTTCCGGAAAAGACCAGTTCTGGACACCCGATGAGAAACTTCAGGGGGAAGAATTGAAGAAATGGAAATTTCAGACCTATCTGAAGAATTACCTGCGCGTAGTGCGCTCTGTAGATGACCAAGTAGGACGCGTAGTAAAATACCTAAAGGATAACGGGTTGTACGAAAATACGATTATCGTTTACATGGGCGACCAAGGCTTCTTCCTTGGGGAACACGGATTATACGATAAACGCTGGATGTTGGAAGAAGCGATTCAGATGCCATGTCTTGTGAGCTATCCGAACGGCATAAAAAAAGGAATGACTCTTTCGGAGCTGACGCTCAATGTAGATATCGCTCCTACTCTGCTTGACTTTGCCGGCGTAAAAGTACCGAAGGATATGCAGGGAAAAAGTATGAAAGGACTACTTACTGAAAATAAGAAAGAAGCATCGAAATGGCGTAAGTCGGCTTATTACCAGTATTTCGAATATCCGAAATGGCACAACGTGCAACCTCATTATGGCGTTCGTACCGATCGTTACAAACTGATTCATTTCTACTACAATGTAGACGTATGGGAACTTTACGATCTTGAAAAAGATCCGAATGAGATGATCAATCAGTATGAGAACCCGGAATATACCGCGGTAGTAAAAACACTGAAAAAAGAATTGAAAGAGCTTCAAAAACAATACAATGATGATATGCCGATGGACGACCGTCGTGCGCTAACCGATAAATACATGTTGAAATATGAAGAATAAGACTTTAAAGATGATGTTGATGGGATTGATGGCTTTACCGCTTTCAACCTCTGTTTCAGCAGCACCGGCTAAAAAAGATAAAGCACTTTATCTGGATAAAAAAGCACCGGTTGAGCAACGCATTGACGACTTGATGAAGCGAATGACGCTTCAGGAAAAAGTAGCACAAATGTGTCAGTATGTAGGTCCGGGACATATCCGCGATACGCAGAAAAGATTCAAAGGTCAGAAAATTGCTAAAAACGATGATGCTTACGGATTTTATCCGAATCTAAGCGTTAACGACCTTTACCGGATGACAGAAGAGGGACTGATCGGATCATTCCTGCATGTGGTTACCGGCGAAGAAGCCAACGAGCTTCAGGAACTAGCAATGAAAAGCCGTCTGCAGATACCATTACTTATCGGAATCGATGCTATCCACGGAAACGCATTGGTTAGCGGTACTACCGTTTATCCCACTCCAATCGGACAAGCGGCCAGTTTCAACCCTGAAATGATTGAAAAATTAAGCCGTGAGTCTGCACTCGAAGTGCGTGCGGCCGGTGGACATTGGACTTTTACCCCGAATATCGAGGTGGGACGTGATGCCCGTTGGGGACGTATCGGTGAAACATTCGGCGAAGATCCGTATTTGGTAACACTGATGGGGGTAGCTACCGTAAAAGGATATCAAGGTGCTGACTTTACCGGAGAAGACAAAGTAATTGCATGTGGAAAACACCTGATTGCAGGAAGTGAACCTTCGAATGGGACGAACGCCGCGCCAATGGATGTTTCTGAACGTACTTTGCGCGAAGTTTTCCTTCCGCCTTATAAAGCGGCTATCGAAGCGGGATGTTTTACATTGATGGCTGCTCATAATGAGCTAAACGGAGTGCCTTGTCATGCAGATAAATGGATGATGACCGATGTGGTTCGTAAAGAGTACGGATTCAACGGTTTTATCGTAAGCGACTGGATGGATGTGGAGCGTATCCATAACCTACATCATGCAGCTCCTACCATGAAAGATGCATACCGACAAACCGTAGATGCCGGTTTGGATATGCACATGCACGGGCCCGACTTTATGGAGGGGGTGATTGAACTTGTAAATGAGGGCAAATTAAAAGAATCGGATATCGACCGCGGTTGCGCACGTATCCTGGAAGCGAAATTCAAACTTGGTTTGTTCGAAAATCCGTATGTGGATCTGAAAAAATCGAAGAAGATCGTTTACAATAAAACGCATCAGGCTACCGCACTCGAAGCTGCCCGCCAATCGATCGTGCTATTGAAAAACGAAAATCTGTTACCCCTTGATTTCAGTCGATTCAATAAGATTCTGGTTACAGGTCCGAATGCCAACAACCATACCATTTTGGGAGACTGGACGCTTGAGCAACCAGAAGAAAATGTGGTTACGGTACTCGAAGGGATTCAACAGGCTGCCGGCGCAAATAAAGTTAATTTTTACGACTATGGCGACGATGTGCGTCAGAACGCACCTGAAAAAGTAAAACAAGCGGCACAGCTTGCCAAAGAAAGCGATCTTGCGATTGTTGTGGTAGGTGAAAACCCGCTTCGTTATCAGAAATCGAAAACAACAGGTGAAAATGTGGATCGTATGAGCCTCGACCTATTGGGAACGCAAGATCAGTTGGTGAAAGAGATTCAGAAAACCGGCGTTCCGACGATTGTTGTTTTAGTGGGTGGTCGTCCATTGAGTGTCAACTGGATTGCTGAAAATGTTCCGGCGATTATACAGGCATGGGAACCTGGATCATTCGGAGGTACAGCCATTGCAGAAATTATGACAGGTAAAGTAAATCCGTCGGCCAAACTACCGGTGAGTATTCCTCGCCACGCGGGACAGATTCAGATGATTTACAATCATAAACCATCGCAGTATTTCCACAAATATAAAGACGGTTTGAGCACACCGCTTTATCCGTTCGGATTCGGGCTATCCTATACTGAGTTTACTTATGGCGATTTGAAATTATCGAAAAATAAAATCTCGGATAAAGAGTCATTCACGGCTACCATTGAATTGACCAACAGTGGACAGACAGAAGGAACAGAGATTGTACAGCTTTATATCCGCGATATCTATAGCTCAGCTACCCGTCCGGTAAAAGAGTTAAAAGACTTCGCTCGCGTATCATTGAAACCAGGCGAAAAACAAACGATTACATTCACCGTAACACCAGACAAACTGGCTTACTTCAATCGGGAAATGCAATTCGGAGTAGAACCGGGAGATTTTGAAATCATGGTAGGTTCATCGTCTGTTGATAAAGATCTTAAAAAAGAAGTGGTGACCGTGAATTTATAAAATTCAGAGAACCGCGAGACAATCCATATCGCCATATATTTACTACCTTAATTAAGTTAAAGTCCCGGCAATCTACTTTTAAGATTGCCGGGATCATTATTTTTGCGTAAAATACTTAAAAACACTATCCTATTATTATGAAGCCTACCTATAAACTATTCTTCATCTGGCTCTTATTATGTATATTCCTCCCAATAAGCGCCTCTTCTTTTAACGAAATTTCAACGAAGGAAGGGTTAAGCAATCGAAAGGTATTTGCAGTGACAAAAGACTCGAAAGGATATGTATGGTTTGCTACTCGTTCGGGAATAGACCGCTATAATGGTGACAAAATAAAGACCTATTCGCTGAGTTCTGATCAGCCACAAGGGATAGAAAAACCTAAATCCGTATTTTCCGACCCTACGGGAAATATTTATGCTTTTACAGACAAACAACTGTACCAGTATATTGAAAAATACGATAAATTCATTTGCTTCGAAACCCTCAAGTTAAATGGACAGGAGTCTTTGACTATGGCCTGTTTTACAAAAAGCGGCAGTTTATGGATCGGGACAACAGAGAACCTATATTCCATATCGGACGAGATGAAAACAGTCAGATACGAACTCCCGGTTACAAGCGCCGTGTATTGTCTGGAGGAGGAAAAGAATCGTCTTTGGATTGGAACATCCAATGGAATCATAAAACTTAATATCACCTCTCCGAACAGCTATATCATCAGTTATGAACAAGGATTGCGTACACTTGACAAGAAGCGAATACAATCGCTCTATTACGATGAAATGACCAAAAAGCTATGGATCGGGACCTTTGCTTCGGGCCTTAAATGCTATGATCCAGAAACATCTAAATTATCAAAACTGAATGACTTAACTTATCCTGTACGCAAAATCACCGTCACGGGTGACAATAAGATATGGGTAGGATTTGACGGCGCGGGAATATCTGAATTCAACCGCTTCAATGGAGAGAAAATACAGGAATACTCTCAATCAGCCTATTCTTTTAATTATCTGAAAGCAAACGGAGTATATGATATATTCAATGACGATATCTTTATCTGGGTATGTACTTATACGGCAGGAGTACAGATTTACAATAAAAGTGAACTGATTTACAAGCTATATCAGCAAAACTCACTACAAAACCACCAATACACAGATAATCATGTTAATGCATTATTAGAAGACAGTAAACAAAACTTATGGATTGGTACAAACAACGGCTTGAAAAAATACAATAACACCACTCATGTCTGGGAAAATTATCCTGCAAAGCAAAATAATCGGCTTTCCGTGATTCTTTCTATCTTCGAAGACAGCTATCAGAATCTTTGGGTAGGCGGATACGCGGGCGACTTACTACGTATTAATTCAACAACAGGAGAAACCGAAACGATTCAACTGCCTCAATCCTCTCCGCGCAAGCAACATAAGAACTATATTTATACGATTGCAGAAGATAAAGCGAACAACTTATGGTTTGGTGGCATAGTCAATGACCTGACAAAATACGACCCGAAAACCAAATCATTCGAAACGTACAAGTTGCGCTCTATCAATGTAATTCATACCTTCTCGGACGATTCTTTATTAATCGGTACGTCGAGAGGATTGTTTTTCTTTGACTTGAACACGGAGCAAAATACGGCCGCTCCTTTAATACAAACCAAATCTGAAATAACCAATATACATCCCATTGTTACCTGTATCTGGAAAGATATTCACCAGGATTCTATTTACTGGATCGGAACGGAAGGAAACGGAGTATATGCGATTACCCCCCGCATGGAAATTGTAAAACAATATACTACGCAGGAGGGATTATCGTCGAATACAGTATGGGGCATTCAGAACGATAAATTAGGGCGCGTATGGATTAGCACAGAGAACGGCCTAAACTGTCTATCTGACAATGAAGAACTTATCACAAACTTCTATGAAATAGACGGATTACCCGACAACTCTTTCAATTATCTGGCCTATACGATGCGCGAAAATGGCAATATGGTATGGGGTACGCCTTCAGGTGCGATCGAAATCAATCCCGAGAATTATACCTCGAAACAAGGAGCACAGCTGAATTTGCATTTTGAAGAATTTTCGCTCTATAATCAGAAGGTAATTCCCGGCAGTAAAGGAAGCCCTTTAAAAAACGGGATTGATTCTACCAAACGAATAGAATTGGATCATAATCAGCACTCGTTTTCATTCAGCTTTATCAATCTGAATTATTTCAATAATTCGAATCTGCTTTACAGTTGGAAACTGGAGGGCTTCGATACGCAATGGTCAGAACCGGGAACCGGACGTCAGGCTACTTACACCAACATCGAACCGGGCAGTTATCAATTCCGAGTAAAGACATTTCAGCCCAACAAGGAGTCGGAGGCATCCGAACGGACCATCAGCTTATTGATTCATCCCCCCTTATGGGCTACTTGGTGGGCTTTCATCATTTACGCATTGACGCTATGTACCTTCCTGTATTTCCTAATCAAGTTTTATAAGAAGCGTTTGGAAGCGAAAGATTCGGATCTAAAAATCCGCTTTTTCGTAAATATCGCCCACGACATACGCACACCGCTCACATTGATCAAAGCTCCGCTCAACGAATTAGAACAGGAGAGTTTATCTGAACACGGGACATTAGCGCTGACGTTGGCCAAAAAAAATACAGAAAAACTACTGAAGATGGTATCTCAACTACTCGATTTTCAAAAAATCGAGCGGGAGGCAATGCGGCTTCATATAGAATCGACAGATCTAAAACTATTTTTAGAACATACCATCACAGGATTTCAGATTTTGGCCAAAGAGAAACAAATCAACCTTCAGATTCAGTTACCCGAAAACGGGATGACCGGTTGGGTGGACCGGCAGAAGCTTACCGTGGTTCTGGATAATCTGATTTCGAATGCGATTAAATATACCCGTCAGTATGGCAATATTCTTGTAAAAGCCTCTTTAGACAACAATACCCTGTTGCTTGAAGTAATTGACGACGGTATCGGCATATCTTTAAAAGATCAGCAAAAGCTGTTCACCCGTTTTTATCGGGCGGAAAATACGGCAAATTCGGCTGAAACCGGCAGCGGCATCGGACTACTCCTGACAAAGAAGATGGTATTGCTTCATAAAGGAAACATCTCTTTTTCGAGTACGGAAGGAGCCGGAACTACCTTTAATATTAGCATCCCGGTTGGAAAACAGCATTATCTGGCTACCCAGATCGTATATAAAGAGCATGCCGATCAACTTGTACAGAAAGAAAATGAGGAAATTGATGATCAGCAAGGCCGGTTTAAAATTTTGTTGGTAGAAGACAACTCGGAACTACGAGCGTATCTGGCCCAATACCTAATGCGTTTTTATGTAGTTGAAGAGGCAACAAACGGGAGCGAAGCCCTCGAGTTGATAAAGAAAGGAGCTCCCGACTTTATCTTATCAGACGTGGTTATGCCGGAAATATCGGGGGTAGAGTTATGCTCACGCTTGAAAGCGAATATCGAAACCTGCCATATTCCGGTTATTCTACTCACCTCGCTGGCCGATCGAGAAGATATTATCAAGGGATTCAATTCGGGTGCGGACGACTATATAACCAAACCGTTTGATTTGTCGGTGCTTGAAAGTAAAATCAGTTCTATTCTGAAAAACAGGGCCCGATATCGCAAAAAATATATCGACCGCTCTGCGTTTTCGGATGAATCGTCGATAGCAAGTGATCTCGACAAGAAATTCATGGGTAATCTGGTAGACTATATTGAAGAGAATATGGTGAATGATGATTTCTCAATTGATACGCTTGCCATTGAGATGGCAATGAGCCGATCGGTTTTTTATAAGAAAATCAAATCGTTGACCGGACAAAACCCGAAAGACTTTATCCGCGATATAAAAATGAAAAAGGCAGCCAATCTGTTGCGTGAAGAGAAATATTCAATCGGTGAGATTGCCTATCTGACAGGATATCCGAACGCTAAGTATTTCAGCACGGCATTTAAAAAATATTTCGGCACCTCACCTAGTGTTTTTACAGAAAAGGAAAGGGCCGAATTTAACGAGTGATATCCGTTTTTCAGACGGATATCACTCAGAGGATTACGGTTTGCATGACAGGAGCTTCGTTTGGCTTGGTAAAACGAATAATATGATATCCCGAACCGAACGCAGAAAGATCTATATAGGTTTGTTTTGACACCGATTTAGACAGAAGCATTTGTCCATCAAAACTTAGCAGTTCCACCTTTCCGGATTTCGAAAAACAGATACGTCGTGCAGAAGCATCAAAGACAAAAGCCTGTGAATATTTTTGCTCGGGCCGAGACAGAGAAGAAACTGGTGCGTTTAACTTCAAACGGATAATCGAAAAAGGGAGCAATTCCACTTCCGAAAATTGCATAAACACCTGTTTTCGTATTCCGTTTTGTAAAGATGCATTGGGAGAAAACGGTTCGGGAGCCGAGTAACATATACCTGATTCGAGCTCGCGATCTGGAAACAAGCCCTGTAGATTCAGATTGGTGGCGGTTGTTGCTCCTAAATTAACCAACAGCAGTTCCTCTTCTCCAGACGCATTGCTAAAGCAATATCCGAACAAAGAGGGTACATAGATAGATTCGGTCAGCGAAGGGTTCGCTACGAAAGAGAGTTGGCGGAATGTGGTTTTATTTTTCATTGCATTCATCACCTCTCCCATCGCCACGCCTATTGGGCCAAGTGCCAACGGTGTTTTCCGAATCACATTGGGGTCATCCGTAACATGATGCCAAAAAACCGATTCGATTTTGTCATAATGGGTGAGCCAACCTAATGTCATGGCCACGGCACGCAAACCGGCGCCCCATGTGCCGTCCATATTTTTCTTGGTAGCTCCGTATTCCGTAAGCCACAATTTGAATGAAACAGGTACATCGGTAATGCTTGATTGCTGTTCGGAGACATAGAGCCAGCCCTCTGCTACGGCACGCTGTAAGGAGGGTATGTCAATTACAGGTTCGGTCCACCCAAATCCATCCTTTACATAGTGGTGCTGTACCAATCCGTCGATTTGGGCAGCAAGTTGGTTATTGTTTTGTAGCTCTTTATAAATAGCATCATTCCATTCATCGCGTCCTTTCGTTCCGTTTTTAGTGGTTACCATCAGAATCGGGATTTCAGGATAACGTTTTTTTAAAGCCCGTGATATTTTTTGAGAATGAGCCAGGTATAAAGCCGGGTTTTTACCATATACGCCGGCATGTTCGTTTTTGAAATAAAACTCGTTTCCCAACTCAATTACATCCGGCAGTCGTCCGGCGGCTTCGAAAGCAGGTATCGCCTCTAGAATATCTTCGATTTTCAGATCAAGGGTAGCATCTGAAGCAAGAGCCTCCTCATCAGCCAACATAGAGACACCGGTGGCCGGAGTGGGATATGCCATATTTATAACATATACCAGGCGCGTATCAGAGGGAAGCTGGGTTACACACTGTTCAATCGTAAACGGATAAGCCGCCCGTTTCCCACTCTCGGGAATAAAATTACCGGTACGCCAATCCCATAAATTGGCTTGTGAGCCGGCCGGATAACGAAATGAAGCGGGATTCATCGTGCGAACCAAAGAGGTAAATTCTGGATTCTCCCACGAGGGCCCTTCGGTAGAACGACCGTTAAACCCGACAAAGTGAGAAGAAAAAGAATGCGTGTTTTTTTCAATGGTAAGTTGCCCAAAAGAAAATAGCGGAAAAAAGAAACAGAGAGAAAAAACAAGGAGAATCTGCATACTATTTTTTTCGTTAAAGGAATATATTTATTTAAAAAGGCAGGTTTCGTTTCTGTTCGGTATGGTTTCGTTTTTATTTTTTCGGAACCGGACAAGTTCAAACCTTTAAAACCGGAATTAAAACCTTAACCTAAAGGTATCTGGTTATTTTTGGACGAATAACCCAAACAAATTCATCATTCAATATGAAATCAAAAATCTTATTTAGCGGATTAACTCTCTGTGCGGCCGGCTTTAATCAAACGTCAGCCTGTATGGCTGCTTCTGACCAGGCTCCGCGAAAAAATATTCTTTTCATCGCCATAGATGATTTAAAACCCTTATTGGGTTGCTACGGCGATAAAATAGCCCAAACACCCAATATCGATAAGATTGCCCAAGAGGGAACTATCTTCCGCAATGCATTTTGTCAGCAAGCCGTGTCGGGTGCTACCCGTGCCAGCTTATTGACAGGGATGTGTCCGGACAATACAAAGGTATGGGATTTGAAGACACTGATTCGTGATAAAAATCCGGAAGTTACCACCCTACCCCAACATTTTAAAGAAAACGGTTATATGGTAGCGGGTATCGGAAAAATATTTGATCCTCGTTCGGTAGATAAAATGTCGGATGAACGCTCATGGTCAATTCCTTTTATTGACCATGCCCAATATTATAACCCGGACTTCAAAGAGCCGGTAATGGCACAATATCAATCGACCGAAACGCGCAAGGCGTATAATAAATATCGGAAAGAAGCGATCGAACAGGGTATAAAGAAGAAAAATGAAGTTGAAAAATATATTCAGAAACGAATAAAACCCACTACCGAATGTACAAATGTGCCCGATAATGCGTATACGGATGGAGCTACAGCCGACGGAGCTGTCCGATTTATCGAATCGTATACCGACAATCAGCCCTTCTTCCTTGCAGTAGGTTTTAAAAAACCGCATTTACCATTTTGCGCTCCTGAAAAATACTGGAATCTGTATAACCGCTCGGAAATGCCACTGGCTTCATTCCGGAAGAAAGCAACCGACAGCCCGGATCTGGCGTATCATAACAGCGGTGAACTGCAATCTTATTCGGATATTCCGAGCCTTATCTCTTTTTCAGATATTGAAAATGCAATCATTCCCGATTCGAAAGCACAGGAACTGATTCACGGTTATTATGCGTGCATCTCTTACACCGACGCGATGATTGGCAAAGTAATGAGCGCGCTAAAGCAAAAAGGGCTTGCAGACAATACAATAATCGTATTGTGGGGGGATCACGGCTGGCATTTGGGCGACCACGGATTATGGAATAAGCATACGAATTTCGAACAGGCTACCCGTGTGCCAATGCTGATACTTGATCCTTCGGCTAAAAAGAAAGAGGTAAATGTGCCTGTAGAATTTCTGGACATCTACCCTACTCTTTGTGATCTGACCGGAATTTCCAAACCCAATGTTCTTGACGGAGAGAGTGTGGCAGAAGTGATGAAAGGAGAAAAGAAGGAGAATACCCTCAAACCTTATGCTGTCAGCCAGTATCCACGCGGTAAAAAAATGGGATATTCGATCAGAGACAATCGCTACCGATATACAATCTGGGTGGATTGGGCTAACAAAAAAACCGATGTGACCAATATCGCTGCCGAGGAATTATACGATTATGAAAAAGACCCGTTCGAAACGACCAATGTCGTTGCTAATGCAGAATATAAAGAAGCCCTCAATCGGATGAAAACGTATTGGACTGATCATATCAAAAACCGCATTCAATAATAAAGTTATGAACAGCCTATCCGCAAAGTTATTATTCACTTCGGCACTTTCGTACGGATGCTCAGTCTGTACGGCTGCCGAAGAACTGCCAAACTTCCTGATTATCGTATGTGAAGATATCAGCCCGTATTTAAACTGTTTTGGTGATCCGGTTGCAATCACGCCCAATCTCGACCGATTTGCGCAAGATGCAATCCGACATAACCGAATGTTTACCAGTGTAGGTGTATCAGCCCCCAGCCGTTACTCTTTGATAACGGGACGCTATTCATCGTCTGACGGAGCCAACTATATGCGTTCGAATTATTTTAATAAAGAGTTTGGCTCTATACCACCTGCAGGTGTAAAGTGCTATACCGAGATACTCCGCGAATCGGGATATTATTGCACAAATAATGCCAAGACAGATTATCAGTTTAATACCCCCTTGGCAGCATGGGACGAACAAGGAAATAACGCTCATTGGAAAAATGCACCGGCAGATCAACCGTTTCTGTCAATTTTCAATTTGAACGTTACGCATGAATCGTTCATCTGGAAAAACAGTGATAAACCATTATCGATATCCCCCGATTCGGTAAAAATAGCACCATATCATCCAGACAATCAAACAAGCAGACATGATTATGCGGTGATGTACAGCAATATTCAGAAAATGGATCAGCAATTCATGCAATTATTGAACGAGTTGGAAAAAAGTGAGCGAGCTAACAATACAATCGTAATTTTTTATTCCGACAACGGAGGCCCGTTGCCCAGAGCAAAGCGTGAGTTAATGGATTCGGGCACCCGCGTGCCATTTATGATTCGTTTTCCCGATCATCGCTCTGGCGGAACAATCACGAACAATCTGAATATGTTTGTAGATATCCCGGCTACAATTTTGTCGCTTGCTCATATCAACCCGCCTGCCAATATGCATGGAAGAGCAATGTATGGCGATTATACGGTGAAAGACACACGGAAATATGTATTCGGAGCTACCGACAGGTTTGACGAACAGATAGAAAAACGTGGCTCTATTCGATCTGAGCGTTATTTATATATTCGCAATTATATGCCCCAGCAATCAGTTTACCGTCCTGTTGCATTCCGATTGGCAATGCCTATGATGCGCAATATGCTCGAACTGAAAGACCAGGGTGAGCTAACTCGTGAACAAATGGTATGGTTTGATGAAAATCAATCAGAAGAACTATTATTCGATTGTCACAACGATCCTCATCAGATAAATAACCTCGCTGAGAAGAAAGAATATAAATCGGTTTTAAACCAGATGCGCAAGGCTTATCAAAAAGAATGGATAAAAGCTTATAATCAGGAATGGGAAAAATATCCGGAAGACTACTTTATCAGAAAAATGTGGCCGGAAGGGAAAAAACCTAAAGCCGAATTACCTCGTCTGAAACAGAAAGAGGGAAAAGTATATGTAGAGAATGACCTAACAACCTACAGTGCGATTTATCAAATCAATGCAAAGGGAAGTAATGGAAAGAGTGTGCACTGGAATCTATACAAAGCACCTATTTCCTTAGAAAAAGGAGACGTATTAACAATACGACTCGAACGGATCGGCTATGCGGCTTCCGAGGTTATTTCATATTCATTTTAACCTATTTAATCCAGTAAAATCATGAATTTCATTAAACAAACGATCGGGTTAATGACAGCCTCCGCAACTTTTTGTGCGACAAGCTCTCTTGCCCAAGCTAAACCGTCCCAACCAAACGTACTGATGCTTATCGTGGACGACTGGGGTGCACACGATTTGTCACTTACCGGTTCGAAACTGTATGAAACCCATAATATAGATAAACTGGCCAAAGAGAGCACCACTTTTTCGCAAGCTTATGTAGCGTATCCACGCAGTGTTCCGTCGCGATATTCGATGATCACAGGACGTCATTGCGCACGACCACAAGCCTCGGCAAAGGGAGACGATCGCAAAGTAGATGCAGACAGTTATTGCATTGCAATGCCATTTAAAGATGCGGGATATGAAACTTTCATTATCGGCAAATGGCATCTTAGCGATGGAAAAACAATGCCCGAACATAAAGGATTCGACATCAATATAGGGGCAGGAAAGGCAGGAGCCACCTCCTCTTATTTCGCACCATTCAATAAACCGGGAGTAAATGACAGCGACAAAACGATTGTTGGGATGGAAGATGCCCCTCAAGGGGAATATCTGACCGATTATATGATTCGTAAAACAGTAGATTATTTGCAACAGCCCCATCAGAATCCGTTTTTTGCCGTGTGCAGTTTCTATGCGGTGCATACTCCACTCGAGGCCAAACAAGAGATGACCGAACGATATAAGCAGAAAATCAAAAAAATGGGTCTGGGTGTCGACCCGATGCTCAAAGAGGAAGCCGGCGACTGTAAAACCCAGCAAGACCATCCGGTATATGCGGCGATGATTGAATCGGTTGATGAAGGTGTGGGCAAATTAATTCAGACACTCAAGAAGCAAGGTGTGTATGATAATACTATAATCGTGCTGATTTCAGATCATGGTGGATTATCCAACAGAGGGAACAAACGCGAGCTAGCCACTACCAACTATCCGCTTAAAGCCGGAAAAGGACATCTTTATGAAGGGGGAATCCGAGTGCCGTTATTGATTCATGCTGCAGGACAGAATAAAAAACATGAGATCGCCACCCCTGTCACAAGCTACGACTTATTGCCAACGCTGGCAGATATGTGTAATCTGAAGGTTGACCCCAATGCCGAATTGGATGGTTTAAGTATCAAACCCTTAGTAAAAGGCAGCGAATTACAGAGAAAAGATAAAAGAGATTTATTCTGGCATAAGGGCGCCGAACGTCCAGGATCAACAGGCGACTATGTTTCGTCGGCAATCAGAAGCGGCAATTATAAACTTATTGATTTCTACAATCAGGGGCGCATCGAATTATATGACTTGCAAAGTGACCCGGGTGAAACAAAAAACATAGCAGAGATGAAACCGGAAATAACTGCTTCACTCCTTTCAAAACTAAATGATTGGCGTAAAGAAACCGGTGTAAAAATGAATATGGATAACAATAGCGCGAAAAAAAAGAAACAAAAACAAAAAATCAAACCTCTCTAATCAAAAACAAAACCTGTTGAGTGAAGCTGTATCTTATTTTTGATGACTCACTACTGATTATCAAAAATAAGATACTTATGAAAAATTTTACACACATCATTAAATTAATGATTGGCGGATTGTTAGCCTCCACTACCTTATCGGCTCAAACGCTAATCTATTCAGAAAACTTCAACAATGAAGAAACTGCGGGAAAATGGATAGCGTCAGCCAAACCGACTCAATGGAATGCCAGTGGCGAACAGAATGGATGGAAGTATGATAACTGTTCAATCATTCCTGATCAAAAGGCTCTCAACGATGGGTCGGCGGGAATTATCGTTTTAAACCATACAGGAGCAGCCAGCCTTGAATTTCCGGCCGCCCCAAGCGGTGGCATCGGTAATGCCGTAATAGTTGCCCAGTTTCAACCATCTGGTAAGGAGCATACAGTAGGCCCCGATGGCGATTGTGACAGCGATATTCTGTTGCAAAAGAATATCAATGATGAGTGGATCACTATCCATACGATTTCAGCAAAAAACATACAGGCAAGCAAAGCATACAAATATGTATTGCCGGTCGATGATGCAAATGTCAACTCCCTACGCCTTGTATATACTTCAAATCCGGAAGGGGGAGCGCGTGCTCGTATCTACGATGTCGCATTATACCATATGTCTGTAAAAGCGGCCGAATGGAGTGATGCATCTGATATATCCGACAACACATTCACTCTTAACTGGCACCCGGCATTACTTGCCGAAAGTTATGAAGTGGTAGTTGCAAAACGGACACAAACAGAAAATACAGAGTTGGTAACGGAAAGAGGAGCTGAATCAGAATCTTCGGCATGGACTACAGAAGGAGCCGTTACACGCTCTGAAGAAAAAGCGGCTACCGGAAAATTCAGTTGGAAACTTGATGGTACCGACCAACTGGCTCGGGTATGGCAGAATATCCCGGTTGAAGCCGGTACTTCTTTAAATATCTCTTTGAAAGGATGGGTAGCTTCAAATAGTACAACAGATAAAGAGATGCGCCTTTGGGGACAATTCTTGAGAGAGGATGGCTCTGTAGCTTTGGCAGCTCCGCATTTAAGCGGGAATGACGCTTATAAAACAGTCTCTACCGATTGGGTTCCGATGTCGGTTACAGACCTGATCGTACCGGAAGATGCGGTGAGCATGGATCTTGATTTTCGCACACAACCGGGAGTGGTTGCTTATGCGGACGATTTTTCAGTTATCGGAACTGCCGTTGAGCGTATTCCGGTTGCAGAAAAACCATTTACAACAGCCGATACATCGCTTAAAATCGAAAATCTGGAACCAGGGCAAGAATATTCGGTATATGTTTATTCGGTTGCCGCAGATAACAAAGCAAAATCAAAGGAGTTGATCGTAAAAACTACCGGAACAGCGAATGCAATCGGGGAAACCGATTCAGAACAACTGCAAATAATCAACCATTCTACCGGAATCCGGATTAAAGGGATACAACAGACTTCAAGAATTGAAGTTTATACGATTACCGGACAGCTATCCGGAACCTATGTAACTACGGAGCAGGAGATTAATATTCCGCTTTCAACAGGAGCATATTTAATAAAAATCGATAGAAAAATTGTAAAAGTGATTCGTTAATCAACCAAAGATGGTAAAATATCTTTCGATTTATATCAGCGGGCTCGTTTCTTCATTAGGAACGAGCTCTTACTGTCTGTATGCACAGGAGAAACGCCCCAATATCCTTTTAATCATGACCGATCAACAATCCCATGATATGATTTCGCATTACAACCGTAATGGTCTGTTCTCAACACCGAATCTAGACCGAATCTTCAGCCGGGGGGTGAGTTTTTCTAATTGCTATGTATCCAATCCTGTATCAGTTCCCTCGCGCTTTGCATTAATGACAGGTGTTTCGCCTGCTCAATATGGCATACGCGATAACTTGGGGAAATATTCAGAGCCTGATGAAAACGGAATCCGAAAAGTTCAGGAAAAAAGCATGGGTGCTCTCTTTTCGAATAACGGTTACGAAACTTATTATGGCGGTAAGGTACATCTGCCTTATGCACACGGTAAAAACAACATGTTTGCAAGTGCCGTTAATTATGGATTTCAACACTATCTGACCCGGGACGACCGACAGGGGCTTTCAGAAGTCGCTGTTGATATTATAAAGGGGAGAAATAACCAAGATAAACCAATGCTGATGGTTTTGTCTTATCTGAATCCGCATGACATCTGCGCGGAAGTTGGAAATGAACTGTCAGCAATAGAAAATGAGCGCGATTCGCTCACGGCAGCCACTATTAAGGAGATGCGTAGGCTTGCTGACGCAACTTCGCCCGAGCTTTATCCTAACCTGCCTCCGAATCTTGAAAAGACAAAAGGATTTGACATCCGACAAAAAATGCCTTATCAGGATTTTACAGACAGTTATTGGCGTAGGTATCGTTTTATTTATTATCGGTTGGCAGAGTTGGTTGACAAACAGATTGGAAGCGTGTTGGATGCAATTGAACAATCAGCGATAGCCGGCAATACAATCATCGTATTTACTTCCGATCATGGCGAAATGGGAGGAGCTCACCGATTACGAACCAAAAACGCACCTTATTCCGAATGTCAGAAAGTTCCCCTTGTTTTTGCCGGAAAGAGCATTGATAAAGCATTTGTTGATTCGGGTGCAGTATGCAACGGCTCTGATTTGCTTCCTACTTTATGTACGGTGGGAGAAATAACCATTCCGGAAAATCTGGTTGGCGAATCTTTAGCAAAAAGAATTCGAAAAAAAGAAGAAATGACAGATAAAAAGCGTAATTTATTTTTGGAAGGGGCACAATTCTATCAGATTGTATCTGGCAATAATTTTAAATATACCCGCTTTACTACATCTCCATTTTCGGAAATGCTTATTGACCTGCGCAATGATCCGTATGAAACCAATAATGTGATAGCAGACTACAATTATCAAGCGATACGAGAGGAGCTGCGTAATGATATGAATGAGGAGTTGGCGAAAAGAGAACTTGTCACAACGATCATCCCTTTGCCAGAAGAAAAAAAGATTTTATCTGTGATTCGAGATGGGAAACAGATACATATAAAAGGATACAATGCAAATGAAATTCTGATTATATCTGATCTGGCCGGAATAATTTACTACAATGATATACCGAAAGCCGAATCA
>JAVVPN010000029.1:0-36934 GCA_036655755.1 Bacteroidales bacterium
ATTTATATTTTCAATCAAGATTGCTTTCAATGCAATTAATTTGTATCTTTCATCATCTCTGATTTACCCTAATCCATTATTGTATATGAGATACAAATTTACCCATTGGATACTCCTGATGCTTCTGCTGATTGCATCTCCGCTCCATAGCCAAATCATTGAAACAGCCGAAAAAATTTTAGGCAATGACAAACAACCGACCGAAATACCTAAATCTACAGCCGATTCTCTCCACAAGATTGATTCTATAAAGCTACTCGAATACACTCGTCAGGTTCAGGAGATGAAGATGAACGAGATCATTCTGCGCGACGAATTAGAAAAGACGAAAAAAGGGAACAAATTAATGGATTCCATGCGCATAGCGCGACAAAAACAACGCATAGATTCCCTAAGACGATTTGTGCAAGGAGTACCGGTGGTGATAGAAGAAGACACTTTATTTCAAATCTTCGCAAAACGAGGCGGTCTGTCTCCCGAACATCGTGCAGAAACCATTATAACGGCTATTAACAAAGTAGGACGTAAGTTTAATGTGAATCCGGACTCAGTATATCTGTTCAAATCTGAAATTGCGACCGATATCATGTATAAAGATATTGTAATCATGTCGATTACCACAATGGATGGATTATGGCAAAATAGCACAAGTGACGAATTGGCTTTAAAATATAAACCCATAATCATAGAATCGATCAGGAAGGTTAATAAAAAACATGGGGCTCTTATGCTTACCTTCCGTATTGCGGCATTATTGTTGTTATTAATAGCCCAATACCTCTTGATCCGACTCACGCAAAAACTCTATATCGTCACTAAAAAGAAAATAGAGGAATTACTAAAAACCAAATTAAAAGGGTTAAAAATACGCGACTATGAATTTTTGACAGCCAATCGGGAGGCTACTTTATTGGGCTATGTTGCTAAATTAGGCAAATATCTGCTTATCGGTCTACAATTTTTGGTAAGCGTGCCGCTTCTATTTCTGATATTCCCGTCTACCAAACACCTTGCCGGTATGTTTATCGGCTATCTGTTGGCACCGTTTAAAAAAGTAGTTCACTCAATCGTCGATTATATACCAAACCTTTTTACCATTATTGTGATTTTCGTTTGCATCCGCTATACCGTAAAAGGGTTTCGCTATTTGGCCAACGAGATAGCAGAAGAACATATCAAGATAGGTCATTTCTATCCCGATTGGGCTATCCCCACCTATCATATTATCCGTTCTTTGCTCTATATCTTTATGATTATTTTGATTTATCCTTATCTGCCCGCTTCCGACTCGGGAGTGTTCAAAGGGATATCCGTATTTGTGGGAATTATCTTTTCACTTGGTTCAAGCACGGTGATCGGTAATATCATTGCCGGAATAGTTATTACCTATATGCGTCCCTTCAAAATAGGCGATCGAATCAGCCTAAATGAAACCACAGGCAATGTGATTGAAAAGACACCTCTGGTAACACGAATACGTACACCTAAAAATGAAATTATCACAATTCCGAACTCTTTTATCATGTCTAACCAAACAACCAATTATACCACATCGGCACAAAATTACGGATTGATTCTACACTCAAATGTAACGATCGGTTACGATACCGAATGGCGCGATGTTCATCGGTTATTAATCGAAGCAGCCTTGGCAACCCCGGGCATAGAAAAGACGCCAAAACCGTTTGTACTTGAAATCGGACTGAGCGATTTTTATCCGGTTTACCAGATAAATGCTTATATCGGAGAACAGGGTGTCAATAAAATGGCTTCTATTTATTCTAATCTGCACCAGAATATTCAGGATAAGTTTAATGAAGCCGGCATACAGATTATGTCTCCTAACTATGAAGCCAATACAGAAGAGCCAGCTATTCCGGCCAAATATAGGAAAGATAAGCTGAATTAAAGCCGGGAGATTCCAGGCGTGGTGAGATGAGGTGGCAGTTGATTTTTAACCTTCGACCGGTCAAGATAAATTTGCTTCGGCTCACCTTTTGCTCCTGTAATATGGTAGATTCCGGCTTCTTTTCCCAATAAATCGCAGAAAGCCTTCTTTATACGCGAAATAGCCGAACTCAACGTATTGCCGGTATAATCGGTCAAGGCCCACACAGCCTGCCGTAACTGGGCCTCGTTTTTATAGGTTGAAATATACTTGTAAATTGACAGAATCTCTTCACGATGCTTTTTAAGGTCATCAAGCCGTATTCCTTCCGGATAATTTAGAAAAAAGAGATATAATGATTTTGCAAGTGCCGGAATTTTCACTTCGAGCGGATTAGGTGTATGTAATATGAATTTGCCCCGCTCATCAATCTCGAGCAAGCCATTATCCTGATCCGCATGATATTTAACCAACGTATCAAGTATGATTTTATGAAATCCGGTATAACATTGAAAATCGTGCTCCCGATTCACCTGTCGTGCATGGCTACGCTCGTAGCGCATTAACGAACGCTCATGCTCTACCGGAAACAGTGCCGGAAGGCATAAGTCTATATTTTGCCGAAAATCAAAAAAGGAACAGAGCAAATTAAACGGCGAATCGTCGGGAGCGATATTCAATAACAGAAAATTCACTTCTTGAGCACCATGCAAATCAGGTAGCTGAAAAAAGAAAGCCGGTGTATCCACCCCTAATTCCTGATGATTCAACTGATTTAAAAACATCTCGCGGGTAAAAGAAGAGGTGGTTAGTTGCTGGATGTTATCGCCTATTTCGGTTAACTGACCACCCGTCAATTCAGGATGTAAATAACGGAGGGTATTGCCAAATGAATCTTGCCGTTTTCTTAATTCGCGTATGATTTCAGGTAAATAAAAAAACTCGTATCCCTCTTGATGCAACAACGTCTGTATTGCGTCGTACTCACTACGAATCTGACGATTACACGATTCGTTCCACTCTGCTTCTATAAACAGCACATTTCCTTCCACATTTCCGGTAAACCGGTTGATCGTCAGTATCCGGGCATTTGGCAATTTCGGGTGATGCAAATTTAAAGATAGGCTTAAGGCTGTCAGTAGCAGGGATTCTTCGGTCGAAAGATCATTGTCCGACAAAGAAAGTTGCTGTACCATGCGCAATACGCCATAGCGTTCGGGCAATGACAATTGCTTTAATCGCCTGACAGCTTCCTCCAACGTGAGTGAAACTGCATTTTTCCGGTCGGTTGCATTGATCTGAAATAACTGATCAATATACTCGAGGTAAAAAATTTCATTTTGATTCACTTCGCCATCTGCTTTTACAAACTCCGACAACAAGCGTATTAATGCAATTTTATGTGAATTTTTAAAAGACATCCTTGAACAGTTGATAGGTTGCAACCTTATGGGCAACGCTGGTTTGTATTTATCTTTGCAAAGATAATTTAATTACTCTTTGTAATTCTTCTCACGTTATGACAAAAAACAATCATCAATCCGGACTCTCCTCTGCTCAGGCAGAAGCAAACCGGATAAAGTTTGGCTCGAATGTACTTACCCCTCCTCAAAAGGATTCATTGTGGGTGCAGTTTCTCGAAAAATTTGAAGATCCCATCATCCGCATTTTGCTGATCGCCATGCTTCTTTCCTTAGGGGTATCCATGTATCAGTATTTTACCGGAACAGAAGGCATTAAAGTATTACTTGAACCGCTCGGCATCTTTGTAGCCGTACTATTGGCCACCTGTGTGGGGTTTGCCTTTGAACTGAGTGCCAACAAAAAATTTGATCTGCTCAATAAGGTAAATGACGAAACTGCCGTAAGGGTAATTCGCGACGGCAATGTAACTGAGATTGAAAAGAAAGATGTAGTGACAGGCGACATTGTCGTACTCGAATCGGGCGAAGAGGTTCCTGCCGACGGTGAATTATTGGAGGCTATTTCGCTACAAGTGAATGAATCGGATTTGACGGGTGAACCGGTAGTACGCAAAAGCGTGGTTCCTTCAGAATTCGACACCGAAGCTACCTATCCTACAAATCAGATATTCAGAGGCAGTTCGGTTGTAGACGGACATGCGATCATGCAGGTTACAAAAGTGGGCGACGCTACTGAATACGGAAAGGTATATGAGGGAGCACAAATTGATAATAAAATAAAAACGCCGCTTAATGAGCAACTCGACAAACTGGGTGATACCATCACTACAGTAAGTTATATCCTGGCAGCCATTATTATTGTGGCCCGCATCGGTTTTTATTTCTTACATAATGAAAGCGCTACGATCAACTGGATGGAATTTGCCGGTTACAGCTTAAATACATTGATGATTGCCGTAACAGTTATCGTAGTGGCCGTACCGGAAGGATTGCCAATGAGCGTAACATTAAGCCTTGCTCTCAGCATGAAGCGGATGTTAAGTACCAATAATCTGGTGCGTAAAATGCATGCGTGCGAAACAATGGGTGCATCTACTGTAATTTGCACGGATAAAACCGGAACGCTCACTCAAAATCAGATGAAAGTATCCGCTACCAATATTTATGGGTTGAAAGAGCAGATTTTGAGCGAAGACGATATCAGTATGTTGGTAAAAGAGGGTATCGCAGTGAATTCGACAGCACACTTAAACATTACCGATCAGCAAAAGGTAAAAACAATAGGTAATCCTACCGAATCGGCATTGTTGCTTTGGCTTCATCAACAACAACAAGATTATCGGGCATTACGCGAAAATGCTCCGGTTTGCGAACAACTTACCTTCTCCACCGAACGTAAGTTCATGGCTACGGTAGTCGAATCGCCATTGTTGAAAAAACGCGTGCTTTACGTGAAAGGCGCTCCCGAAATCGTCCTGTCAAAGTGTAATCGGGTATTAACAACTGACGGGCTGAAAGATACCAATGAATACCGCCCGATTGTAGAAGAACAGTTAGTGGCATATCAGAATCAGGCAATGCGCACACTGGGATTTGCCTATCAGATTCTGGATGATAATCATTCTGTACTTTCAAATCATGAATTGAATGTATCCCAACTTACCTATCTCGGAATTGCCGCTATTTCCGATCCGGTTCGTAAAGAAGTACCGGCTGCAATTCAGCATTGTATGGAAGCGGGCATTCAAGTAAAAATAGTTACCGGAGATACACCCGGGACAGCTAGAGAAATCGGACGGCAAATCGGGTTGTGGAAACCAGAAGATGAACAAGCGCAAAACCATCATATTACGGGCGAACAGTTTGCCGCCCTGAGCGACGAAGTTGCACTTGACCGTGTGGAAAGCCTGAAAATAATTTCGCGCGCACGGCCGATGGATAAAGAGCGATTGGTGCGCTTATTGCAACAGCGCAATCAGGTAGTTGCCGTAACCGGCGACGGAACAAACGATGCTCCGGCTTTAAATGCAGCTCAGGTGGGCTTATCGATGGGCGACGGAACATCGGTGGCCAAAGAAGCCAGCGCCATTACCATCCTTGACAACTCGTTTCACAGCATTACGCGGGCAGTTATGTGGGGACGATCGCTTTACCTGAATATTCAGCGCTTTATCCTGTTCCAGATGACAATCAATGTAGTAGCTTGTCTGATCGTTTTACTGGGCGCATTCTTAGGGACCGAATCCCCGTTGACCGTTACTCAAATGCTATGGGTGAACCTGATTATGGATACATTCGCCGCCCTTGCGCTCGCATCTCTCCCACCCGATGAGCGTGTGATGAGCGAGCAACCGCGCCGAAGAGGTGCTTATATCATTTCGAAGCCTATGGCTGTACGTATTTTGGGAGTGGGTGTGTCATTTGTAATACTGCTATTCGGATTTTTGCAATATTTCAAACACGAAACGATACAAACACTGGCAGACTTTTCAGTTCAAAGTTACCTACATAACTTTTTAAATTTCACACCGGTACATGAAGGGCTGAGCGCATATGAGCTCTCTTTGTTCTTTACCCTGTTCGTATTCCTGCAATTCTGGAATATGTTTAATGCAAAAGCTTACCAAACGGGAAAATCGGCATTCAGAGGCATGAGTGATCCGGCTGTACTAAAAGGATTTCTGATTGTTGCCTTAATTATTGCGTTTGGGCAATATCTGATTGTTACATTCGGCGGTGAAATGTTTAACGTGGTGCCATTAAAGAATATCGACTGGATTATTTTATTTGTCGGTACTTCACCGGTATTGCTGATTGGCGAATTTATCCGATTGATAAAGAAATAATCAACATATTTGTTCCAACTCTTTTGAGTGCTGCATTGTTTAAAAGATGACCTGACTTCAATCTTTTATACAATGCAGCACTTTTTTATTTATACCATAACCATTCTTCTTTTTATTTTCAACGGTAGCTTATCTGTCTATAGCCAGGCGGATAGTTGTCCACCCAAATACGGATGGTTTATTCCGGTTCGATTTGCCAAACCTCTTGTGAGTGAAATGGAGGCCCCCTTAACCAAGGTGTCCGAAGGATTTGGGCGCGCTCATGAAGAATATGCGCCCGGATCACCTTATGCAGACTCCTATATCCCATATCTGAATGTGAGTTTAGGCGCATTTTTGCCGGTTTGGTCCAAACAATTACGTAACAACTGGGCTATTGGTATCGATTTCCCGATTCATTTTCATCTGTGGCTTGATTTAAAAAATGAATCCGCTCCGGTTTTGAATACCGATTACCGGTTTGCCGTTGGTGAAATAAAACTTCTTAAAACGTTCAATAACCACAAATTTCTTCATAATTTTTCGTTGCGGATAGCCCCCTATTGCCATGAGAGCACCCATATCGGAGATGAACTGACCATTAAACGCGCACAGGCAAACTTTCCGCTTACGCGTGTAAACGTATCGTATGAATACTCTGAATTTGCAATTTGCCTGAATGACCCGAATGGCACCCGTCTGGATAACCACGCATTGAAATTCGGATTAATGTTGCGCATCCCGACCGGTAGCAGCTGGTTTAAAATATACCCGAATGAAGGCGATTCTATTTACAATCATAAAATGCGGAATATCACCGAGTTCTATGGCGAATATGAATGGCAACGCTCTTCGGGTTGGGCTACCAATAAACATATAATCAATGTGCTTTCGGCAGAAATACGCAACCGGGCAAAATATAAATATCCCACCATAGGCTGGGATGAAGAAACGCATATGTGGTATGTATCTAATCCGAAACATTCGCGGGCATGGTGTTTCAACCTTTACTATGGATGGAAATTCATGCCTAAATCCAATTGGTTTTATAATAGCGTAGGGTTTTATCTGAATGGTTATTATGGGATTGTTCCATTTGGTCAGTTTCGGAATACGGGTGATTACAGCTACCTGGGATTCTCTATTGTCATAGAGCAATAATTTGCTTACCTTTGTCGCCGTTATTTAGGAAATATGAGCGACAATACACTTTTAGATAGATTGGAGGGATTGGTAACCCGCTTCGAAGAAGTAGGGACCCTGATCACCGACCCGTCTGTTATTGCCGATATGAAACGCTTTGTTCGTTTGAATAAGGAATATCGCGATTTGGAAAAAATCGTGACAGCCCGCAATGAATACAAAACGCTTCTTGACGGTATTTCAGAAGCTAAACAGATTCTGGATGATGAAAATGATCCGGAATTACGGGAAATGGCAAAAGAAGAGATCGAAACAAACAATTTGCGTCTGCCTCAGCTGGAGGAAGAGATCAAATTCTTACTTGTTCCGGCCGATCCTCAGGATGATAAAAACGCTATCGTTGAGATTCGCGGAGGTACGGGAGGTGATGAAGCTGCTATTTTTGCCGGCGACCTATACCGTATGTATCAGAAATATTGCGACTCAAAAGGTTGGCGCACCCAAGTTACCAGTGTTAGCGAAGGTACTTCCGGTGGTTTCAAAGAGATTGTATTTACCGTTACGGGCGAAGGCGTGTACGGTATCTTAAAATATGAATCCGGCGTACATCGTGTGCAACGCGTGCCTCAAACAGAAACACAAGGGCGCGTACATACTTCGGCTGCAACAGTAGCCGTATTACCCGAAGCTGATGAAGTTGATGTTGATGTTCGTGAATGCGATATCCGTGTAGATACTTTCTGTGCATCCGGAAATGGAGGGCAGTCGGTAAATACTACTTATTCGGCCGTACGATTGGTGCATATTCCTACCGGCATCGTGGTACAATGCCAGGATGAAAAATCGCAGTTGAAAAACAAAGCCAAAGCAATGGCAGAGCTTCGTTCGCGTATCTATAACATTGAATACCAGAAATGGCTTGATGAAATTGCATCCAAACGAAAAACAATGGTATCTACCGGCGACCGCTCGGCTAAAATACGTACTTACAATTATCCGCAAGGGCGTGTTACCGATCATCGTATCAATCTGACTCTTTATAATCTGAGTGCGATTATGGAAGGAGATATCCAGCATATCATCGACCAATTGACAGTAGTTGAAAACGCTGAACGATTAAAAGAGAGCGAATTATAAAAAATATAGCTGTCTGAGATGGATTTCATCTCAGACAGCTATATTTCTATATACTCATCCCACTCCTTAGTATTGTTATACTATTTAATAAACGATTTATTCAAATATCATATATATGAACAAGCAAGATTTATTCAAACAGATTCAAAAAAAACGCTCATTCCTTTGCGTAGGATTGGATACAGACATTAAAAAAATCCCTGCACATTTATTAGAGGAAGAGGATCCGATTTTTGCTTTTAATAAACAAATCATCGATGCTACCGCCGACCTGTGTGTGGCTTACAAACCGAACCTTGCTTTTTATGAAAGTCTGGGTGTAAAAGGATGGATTGCATTTGAAAAAACCGTTGAATATATCAAAACAAAATATCCTGAGCAGTTTATCATTGCCGATGCCAAACGCGGTGATATCGGCAATACATCTGAAATGTATGCCCGGAGCTTTTTTGAACACATGGATATCGATTCTGTAACAGTAGCGCCTTATATGGGAGAAGACAGTGTTAAGCCATTCCTTGTTTATCCTGACCGTTGGGTAATCGTATTGGCGCTGACTTCAAACAAGGGATCGCATGATTTCCAGCTGACCGAAGACAAAAACGGAGAGCGTTTGTTTGAAAAAGTATTGCGTACGGCGCAGACATGGGCAACAGAAGATCAGATGATGTTCGTAGTAGGGGCAACTCAGGGACGCTTATTTGAAGATATTCGTAAAGTAGCTCCAAATCACTTCTTATTAGTACCGGGTGTCGGTGCTCAAGGCGGAAGTTTGGAGGAAGTAGCCAAATATGGAATGAATGATCAATGTGGATTATTGGTAAATTCGTCTCGCCAGATTCTTTATGCCGATAACACTCAGCAGTTTGGCAAAGCAGCCCGCGAAGAAGCAAAAAAAGTTCAGCTACAGATGGACGAATTGCTGCGCGAAAGAGGAATATAAAATCAATTTTTTCTTAAATTTGTAGGCGAAATAGCGTTACATAAATAAAACTATTGAGAACATGCAATCAATTGACAATTTTAATTTCAACGGAAAAAAAGCATTCGTACGTGTAGACTTCAACGTACCTTTGAATGCTGATTTGCAGATTACGGACGATACTCGTATCCGTAAAGCATTACCAACTATTCAGAAAATTTTAGCCGATGGAGGTTCTGTAATTATCGGTTCTCACCTTGGTCGTCCTAAAAAAGGTCCGGAAGATAAATTCTCTTTGAAACATATCGTAGCTCACCTATCTGAGCTATTGGGTCAGGAAGTAAAATTTGCTACAGACTGTAAAGGTCCGGTTGCTGAAGAAGCGGTTGCTGCTTTGAAACCAGGTGAAATTTTGGTTCTTGAAAACCTTCGTTTCTATGCTGAAGAAGAAGGAAAACCTCGCGGTTTGGCTGATGATGCAACTGACGAAGAAAAAGCTGCTGCTAAAAAAGCGGTAAAAGCTAGCCAGAAAGAATTTACAAAAGATCTTGCTAAATTGGCAGATGTTTACGTTAACGACGCATTCGGTACAGCTCACCGTGCTCACGCTTCTACAGCGTTGATCGCAGACTACTTCGATGCTGATAACAAAATGTTTGGTTATTTGATGCAGAGAGAAGTTGATGCAGTAGAAAAAGTATTGAAAACTGCTGAAAAACCGGTTACTGCTATCATCGGTGGATCTAAAGTATCTTCTAAAATTACAATCATCGAAAACTTGTTGAGCAAAGTTGACAACCTATTGATCGTAGGTGGTATGGCTTTCACTTTCTCTAAAGCATTGGGCGGAAACATCGGTTCTTCTCTATGTGAAGATGAAATGCTTGAAACAGCTAAAACAGTTATGGCTAAAGCGAAAGAACTTGGTGTAAACATCGTTCTTCCTACTGACTGTGTTGCTGCTGATAAGTTTGCTGCTGATGCTGCGGTTCAGGTTTGTTCAGACAAAAATGTACCTGAAGGCTGGATGGGTCTTGACCTTGGTCCTGAATCAATCCTTGCTATGGATGCTGTAATCAAAGAATCTAAAACAATTCTTTGGAACGGTCCTGCAGGTGTATTCGAATTCGAAGCATTCCAAGCCGGAACAAAAGCAATCGCATTGGCTATCGCTGCTGCAACTGCTAACGGAGCATTCTCTTTGATTGGTGGTGGTGACTCTGTTGCCGCAATCAACAAATTCGATCTTGCTGATAAAGTAAGCTACGTATCAACAGGTGGTGGTGCACTTCTTGAAATGATTGAAGGAAAAGATCTTCCGGGTGTAAAAGCTATCCGTGGATAATTTTTGATCAAGATATCACAGAAATAAAAAAAGCTCAGGAATTGATCCTGAGCTTTTTTTATTATGCTAATCAATAAATCGGTTTTACCGGAAAGTTTTTAAACAGTGCATCCATCGCTTTATTCAACTCCTCCAAATCCCGTATATGCTGCTGCTGATTCATTACACTTCCAACAGCACCCGCATAAACTACTTGTTGTTTTTTCTCATCTACAATATCAACTGAAACCGTTCCTTCTTTCCCTATACCGGTAATTAACTTGGTATCGGAATAATAATTACGCATCCAGGATGCCCGACGGCCAAAGTAATAAGGGGTTGCAGGTGGAATAGCATCCTTTGTTTCAATTTTATCGACAATCGAGATCCCTATGTATACCAGTAACTCAGGATTGGACGATTCTACATATCCTCTACGAATCAACTGATCCCGAACAGCGGTCGCCAACGCATCAAAATCGCGCATTTTCATGCCGGGTGGCATACTGTTACCTTCGGGCTTTGCTATAGCAAATGTTTTGTATTGGGATAATACGGCATTGTTATATACTTTACTGTCAAGGACCGTATAAGACGAACACGCTGTTAGCAGCAGTAGTCCGAAAATGTACAAGATGTTTCTCATTTTGATAAAATAAAATCAGTCATAAACTCTAATTACTTCTTGGTTAAATAACAAAGATTTAATTCATTATGTTTATATTTTATTCTGATTTTATGAGATTAAAGTAACGGAAGTAACTTCTCCTGCGTAGAAAGTTGTTTTTTTAATGATTTTTTTATTTCAGGAATATTCAACTCATGAAGAGAGGTATTCTCTGGTTGAACAAGAAGAGCTTTATCAAGCCACTGCATTGCAAGTTGAAGATCTCCGTTTATTTCGGCTAATACAGCACGGTTATAAGCAGAGTAATAACGAATCTTCTTATTTTTTATACTCTCATAGCCATATTCCCACATATATCCGGCCGATTCATAATCGCCGTTTACAAAAAAAGCGGTTGCTTCACGCATCACAGAATGAGGATGTTTTATCCAACAACGCTGTTCTGTAACCGGATATGGCAGCCAACGATGAATGGCCTTTTCACTTGCCAAATAAAGAGCATCCAGAAAACAATCATTTAATGGGGGCAATGCCGAAATTGCAGATTCTAATTGAAACTGAGTGGATTCCCATCTAACCGTATCCGAAATATAATAATGTTTTAGCGCAGTTTTCTCACCTGCCTTATAAAGTCTGAATACAGGAGAAAGCTGAATCTGCAGTAATGCTTTTACTAAATTATAATCAGGCAACAGTTTTTCTCTGATTTCAATATAATGAGGCATTGCGTCTAATGAAAGAATCCAGTCCGCCCCACTCTCCCGCTGAATTTCTTCTAATTGCATTTCATTTAATCCTTGTGCATTACGGTAAAGAGAGTCCGTCCGAAATGGGGTATTATAAATCGATACATCTTTAATGAATTCGGAATTCAGGAGTTGCTGCCCCAACATATTCAACATTGGGACATTTGCCGAATCGCGCTCAAATAATAACCGCTGTTCTTTATTATTGGCATCTACTAAAAACGAGCCGGCTCTTAAAGGCTGCTCTGCGGCATTATTAACTAATACGATTTTACCTTCGACTGCAGGAAATGGAGTTTCTGCAATTTGATAAACGGGTAAATCAAAATAAGTTAGGGAGGAACAACTATTACCAACGGCCAACGTTAGTGATAAAAAAATAAAATAACTAAACCGATTCATAAGATAAGAATAAAAAATGCTCTTTCACAAATGTAAATAAAAAGAAGGTATCTCCGATAAAGATACCTTCTTTCCAAACAAAAGAAAATAATTTTTTATTTAGATGCACCTGGAAGTGCTACCGGGAACTTCTTGAAAGCCAGTGTTACAATCTCTACGATAGCTGCATTATTGCGAATCTCCTGATTGCCCGGAGTTAAAACACTACCTACAGAAGCAGACCAAACATATGAATGATTAGGGATATCTACGATATCAATAGTCAAAACCCCTTCTTTCTGAATACCGGTGATTAACTCTGCATTCTGATAATAATTCTGCAAATACAAACTTCTCGGATAAATCCAATATGAATGCCATCCACCGAAACCATTCCAATAACCTGGCCAATAACCCGGAGGAAGAGCCGGTTCAGTTTGAATATTGGTTTCAACCGTTAAACCAAAGTTTACCAATAACGGAGAATCCGGACTTTCGGTAAAACCACGTGCAGTTAATTGCTGACGAATTGCATTGGCTATATTATAATAGTCAGTCATTGTCATCTTCGGAGGCAATTGGTCATTTTCAGGAGTAGCGATTTTGAATGTGCGGAATGCGGCTATGTCCGAATTATTATACACCGTACTATTCATCAATGTATAAGGAGAACATCCCCATGCAATAAAACCGGCCAATACAATTAATAAGAAACTCAACTTTCTCATACGCTTTTAAATATTAATGTTTATCATTTTAAAAATATTATCTCTGATTCTTTTAGATTAGAACAAAGAATTTGTAATGTTTGTTTAATCTCGACCAATAAGGAAATCAGATTTTATAGATATTTAAAAAATGTAATATCCTCATTAAAATTACTTTCTCCGGTTTATTCCCCAGAGAGCAAGTCGCTTGGATTCGGATTCAAATCAACCGGTAAATACCCATAATGAGATTGCCGGATCTGGCCGATGATGATAAGCCACTCTTCAACGCTATAACTGACAGAGCGAAGTATTTGATTATTGTTATCTAAAAAGTTCAGCATGAACCCCTCCTTACAGTCTTCAATCTGAAGGTTATCTGTAATCAGAAAAAGAGGCAATGTATTTTCTATCGGAAATTTCACCTGCTGACAATCTGCCTGTGATACTGTCCAGGGTGAGTTATGATCTGCTCTGACAATTTTACTAATAGATAAAGTACCCGTCAATATAATTTCTTCTGTCTCTTGGGTATAATAAGGCAAAAACTCCACATCATAATCTACCATAAAATCACCGTCGGCAGTGGTATACATATTCTCATCCGAACTTTCACTCAAATCCGATTCAAGTTTAAATGAGGGAGCTTCGGAGGTTAAAGACTTTTCGTTTTCACACCCCCAGCAACAAATAAGGCCAAATATCATAATAAATATTTGCAGATATGAACAGCCGACAAAATCCCGGCTTCGAAAGCAAGAATAAGAAACGGAATTCATAGGTCTAAGGTTAGATTGTTGAAGTTTAAATCATTTCAGATTATAAACACACTAATTGAAAGATAAGTTTACATTTTGACATAAAATCTGCTGTACAACAAGAATATAAAGTAAAACAAACCATAGTTCTCTGCAAATGTTTACAAAAATGAGAGCCAATATTTGTGATTTCTCAGTAATTTTGCCAAATACAGAAAGTGATTCTTTATACATGCAAACAAACCAATTAGCCGAATATATTCTCTCAAAGCCTCGTTTCGGAGCCTTGAAGAAATTGATTGACGAAAAAAATCCAGCTATCTATCTGCAAGGATTACAAGGCTCATCGGCAGCCATGTTTATCGCTCCCCTCAAAAATCAGACCACAGAAATCTATATTTTCGTACTCAATGATCTTGAAGAAGCCGGATATTTCTATCACGACCTCATACAGATCAGTGGCGAAGAAAAAGTATTGTTTTTCCCTTCTGCTTATAAACGTGCTATTCGTTACGGACAATTAGACCCCGCAAGCGAAATTCTTCGAACAGAAGTACTGAGCCGTTTACAACAACAGGAAAAAGGTTTGATGGTGGTTACCTATCCCGAGGCGCTTGCCGAAAAAGTAGTGCAAGCCCAAACCTTAGGTGAACAAACCCTGCGCATCGCCACGAACGAAAAGGTAGATGGTGTATTCGTAGCAGAAGTTCTATTCCAGTATGGGTTCGAACGGGTCGATTATGTATATGAACCGGGGCAATATGCCATACGCGGCAGTATTCTCGACGTTTTTTCATATTCGAACGAACTACCCTACCGTATCGACTTTTTCGGCGATGAAGTGGAAAGTATCCGCACATTCGAAATAGACAGCCAGTTATCCAAAGAGCAGGTAAAAGAAATTTTTATCGTGCCGAACCTTTCTCATGCAGAAACTTCGGGCATCTCTTTTCTTGATTTTATTCCTGAAAACTGTTATTTCGGGTTCCGGGATATGAGCTGGGTGACCGAACGGGTTGCTTCGATCGCCGGAGAAGAGATTTCCGAACAACTTCTGATCACAGAAGAAGGCGACCTGGAGGTTAAGAAAAAAATAGTAGAACCCGAAAAGTTCCGCAAAGACCTTTTCAAATTCAACCGTATCGAATTCGGAGCGAAAAGTTATAGTCTCAATCCTTCGAAGATTGAGTTCCACACCTCTCTCCAACCCGCTTATCACAAGAATTTCGATTTGGTAGCCAAATCATTTACCGAATTTCTTGAAAAAGGATATACCCTCTATATTCTGAGCGACAGCGAAAAACAGACCGACCGTATCCGTCACATTTTCGAAGATCGCGGCGACAAGATTCCTTTCACGCCGGTTTTAAAAACCATCCACGAAGGCTTCTCTGACGATGATATGAAAGCGTGTTATTTTACAGATCATCAGCTCTTCGATCGCTATCACAAATACAATCTGAAAAGCGAGAAAGCTCGTTCCGGTAAAATAGCCCTTTCGCTCAAAGAGATCAACCAGTTTGAAGTAGGCGATTACATCGTCCACATTGATCATGGAGTGGGTAAATTTGGAGGTCTGATCCGTATTCCGGTAAACGGAAAAACCCAGGAGGTGATCAAACTGATCTATCAAAACGACGATATTCTTTTCGTAAGCATTCATGCACTGCATAAACTGGCCAAATACCGCGGTAAGGAGGGGCAACCTCCGCGCGTTAACAAACTCGGTACGGGTGCGTGGGAAAAGATGAAGGATAAAACCAAGAGTAAGATGAAAGACATCGCTCGCGATCTGATTCTTCTCTATTCCAAACGAAAAGATGAAAAAGGATATGCCTACAGCCCTGATTCATTCTTACAACAGGAGCTTGAAGCCTCATTCATTTATGAGGATACGCCCGATCAGCTGACTTCCACGCAGGATGTAAAAAAAGATATGGAGAGCGACCGGCCGATGGACCGCCTGATTTGCGGAGATGTCGGTTTCGGAAAAACAGAAATCGCCATCCGCGCGGCATTCAAAGCTGTAGCGGACGGAAAACAGGTGGCTATTCTGGTGCCAACCACCGTATTGGCCTATCAGCATTACAAAACATTCTGCGAGCGACTAAAAGAGTTTCCCGTAGAGATCGATTATCTCACCCGTGCCCGCAAACCATCCGAAGTGAAAGCGCTATTAGCCTCTCTGCCGGAAGGAAAACCCGATATAATCATCGGCACGCACAAGCTGATCGGGAAAGATGTTAAATTCAAAGACCTGGGATTGCTTATCATCGATGAAGAGCAAAAATTCGGCGTGGCCGTTAAGGAAAAACTCAAACAGTTAAAAACGAATGTAGATACCCTTACAATGACCGCGACGCCGATTCCTCGTACACTACAGTTCTCGCTAATGGGCGCCCGCGATTTGTCAGTGATCTCCACTCCTCCACCTAACCGCTACCCGATTCAGACAGAAGTGCATCGTTTTGACGAAGAGATCATTAAAGAAGCCATCAACTTCGAAATGAGCCGTAACGGGCAAGTATTCTTTGTCAATAACCGCGTTCAGCAGTTAGGCGAACTGGAAGATATGATACGTCGATTGGTACCCGATGCCCGTGTGGCGGTCGGTCACGGACAAATGGATCCCGATACACTCGAAAAACGCATTATCGACTTCGGCAACCAGGAATACGATGTCTTACTGGCCACAACAATCATTGAAGCGGGTATCGACATCCCGAATGCGAATACCATTATTATCAATAATGCGCAAAACTTCGGATTAAGCGAATTACATCAACTCCGGGGGCGCGTAGGGCGAAGCAACAAAAAAGCATTCTGTTACCTGCTCTCTCCGCCTCTTCATACATTGAGTACAGAATCTCGCCGACGCCTGCAAGCGATTGAAAACTTTTCAGAGCTTGGCAGCGGAATACATATCGCCATGCAGGACCTCGACATACGAGGTGCAGGTAATTTATTGGGAGGTGAACAAAGCGGATTCATTGCCGACCTGGGATACGAAACATATCAAAAGATATTGAAAGAAGCCGTAGATGAATTGAAAAATGATGAGTTCTACGATCTGTATAAAGAAGAGGAAGCGGAAAAAGGAGATAAAGCCTGGGTAACCGACTGTATCATCGAATCAGATTTGGAGTTACTTTTCCCCGACGCATACATCCCAAGCTCGTCCGAACGTATTTCAATGTACAAAGAGCTCGACAATATGGAAAAAGAGAAAGATATCCAGCTGTTTATCAGCCGACTGCGCGACCGCTTCGGACAAATCCCACAGGAGGGACTCGAATTGATCCGCATCGTTACGTTGCGACGGTTAGGAAAAGAGCTCGGATTCGAGAAGATCACGCTGAAGCAGGGCAAATTATATCTCTATTTCATCAGTGATGACAAATCGCCTTATTATCAATCTGAACCATTCGGCAAGGTGCTCAACTATATGCAGCAGCATCCCCGCCAATGCCAGTTGAGAGAGCTGAAGGGAAAACGATCAATGGTTGTCTCCAATATCGCCACAGTTGAAGAAGCGGTATATATCCTGACACAGATGAAAGCAGAGCCTGCCGTCTGATTGCAATATATCAGACGGAAATAGTTACCTTTGTATCCATAACAGACATAAAACAAACATGCACAATCCATCTTTGAAAATCCATCTTGCTCCTTTGCAGGGGCATACGGATTCCTTTTATAGAAATGCACATCAAGACATCTTCGGAGGTGTCGATACTTATTATACCCCGTTTGTGCGCCTCGAAAAAGGGCACACGTTTCGTACACGCGAGTTGCGCGATATCAATCCGGAAAACAATACGGTAACCGAACTTGTTCCGCAGCTTATCGCCTCAACACCCGATGAGTTGAAAGAGATTGCCGACCTATTTGTTAAGAACGGCTACCAACGTGCCGACCTGAATATGGGCTGTCCGTTTCCGATGCTTGCTCGTCGTCATAAAGGATCGGGATTGCTCGCTCATCCTGCCGAAGTAGAGGCTTTGCTCAAAGCAATGGGCGAAATCCCGGAGCTACAGTTCTCTGTAAAAATGCGCTTGGGCTGGGATTCTCCGGAAGAGGCGATGCAACTGATCAACATGCTCAATGATGCCTCATTGGTACATATCGGCCTGCATGCCCGTTTGGGGAAACAACAATATAAAGGTGAAACCGACCGCGAAGCATTTGCAGCTTTCTACGAAGCGTGTAAACATCCCCTATTCTATAATGGCGATTTAAAAACGATCGAAGATATCGACGATATTATTGAACGTTTTCCGAATCTTGCCGGTGTAATGATCGGGCGCGGCCTTTTGGCAAATCCCGCATTAGCATCCGAATACAAGAACAATGCGGTGCTTGACATCAAAGAGAAGAAAAAGAAGATGCAGCAGTTCCACGAAGAGATCTTCTCTAAATACAACGAGTATTTGCAGGGCGAAAAACAATTGCTCGAAAAAATAAAACCATTCTGGGAATACCTTTCGGACGAGTTGGAGAAACGTACACGCAAAAAAATTGAGAAAGCCAATAAGCTCTCTCAATATGAAGCGGCCGTAGCTCTTGCTTTCAGCCAATGGGGAAAAGTAGAACGTCGTCCACAAGAAGATGAAGACGATGATTGGTTGAATAACTTATGAGTTCAGCCGGTTTTTGAATAAACGACCCAGTAACAGATAGATTCCGTACCACACGGCTACAATTATCACAATAATTACTGCGATTGATAGCCCGATAGGGAATCCTAATCCAAACGATAATAAAAACATAATGCTTGAAATAGCTTCCATCGGGTTTAAAAGAGCCCAATGGAAGCTATCGCTTTGTGGAGCCATGCCATAACTAAGCAGACTAACCAAACATAACACCACAAACAACGAAAGAAAAGCTTGAAATAATCTCATTTATCTATATTATTTTTTTGTATAAACGCCAATTTAATAAATTAATAACAATCCCAATGATAAAACACCTCCGAAAAATTCAGATCAGCTAATTGCCGGGGAGTAATAAAAAAATTACACACTCCGTCATCACCCCAACTGATTCCCTGATCAGTATCTGAATCCAGTTGCAACAACAAGACAGAATAATCTCCATATCCGTTATCAATACTTCGCGGATCACTTTGCGTAAACATCGGATAGCCTCCGATTCGGGAGCCGCTCGCATTGCATAGCTCTTCCATCTTATCTCTGATTTCCACAGGAATCTCTTCAAAAGAAGTTGTCATCGGGTATTCTTTCTGATATGCCGCCAACAAACTTGATTCATAACGAAAATCCTGCCAGCCAATTACAGAAACAGCCGGAGTAAATGCCATTTTCAACTCTTTCTGCACGGGGAACTCTGCTTCATATTCTACTTGCACCGGCAATTCTTTTAATAAATTATCTTCACAAACGATCTCCCGGTGATATATCACCCTGAATCCGGCTTGTAAAAGAGGTTTTTCAGAATCCATCCCGTACAAATAATCAGTACCGATAAAAAATTGCAAAATTCCAAAAGATGGAAATCCTTTTAACGGAGGCATTTGTGCAAAATTAATCTGAGCCAGAAAGGCTAGCGGTTTTTCACTCTCCTCCGGACGTTCATCAAGAGGATATTTAAAGTCGGACGGCATATAAGGTATCCCTCCCACTTTACTATCTGTCAATAAACACGGTGCCGAAATTAATGAAATAGTTACAGCATCTTCTGCATCCATTGTAAAACCATCTTCCGGTTCAGTCATGAGCGCTGGAGTTTTAATATCCAACACATCGCTCTTGATTGTTTGAATTATTTTTCTGAAAAATTGCATATAGAGTGGATTTAAATAAGAAGGTTCTTTATATAATAACACTTAATCATACAAAGAAGCGATCAGAAAGGGGTATCTTTGCAAAAAATTTATTTATGATTTCATTAATTCTCACATTGCTTGCCGGTATCCTGCTCGGCAGGATTTTTCGTGACAAACCGTTTGTCAAAATTAGTGGAAAACTTATCTTTCCCATCGTTTTAGTTCTTCTTTTTCTTATGGGTATTACCATTGGCACCAATGACGAAATTATCGCCAACCTGGATCGTCTGGGTATCGAAGCGCTCATTATTACCGGAGGTGCTATTGCCGGATCTTTAGCCGGAGCTGCCGGACTTTGGTATTTTATCTTTGCAAAGAAGGAGGAAAAAGCATGATAGGAAGTTTATTAATTGCAATTGTTCTTTTAGGAGGAACTCTTTTAGGTTATTTCGGATTACTTCCCGCATTTTTACTTGAAAATGACTGGAGTATGTGGGCGCTGTTTTTACTTCTTTTCTCAGTCGGTATCAGTGTGGGGAGCGATAAAGAACTAGCCGGCAAATTACGTAATCAAAGTCCCGTACTGCTTTTGATTCCACTTGTTACCATTATCGGAACCCTTTTAGGAGTATTAATGGTAAGCCCTTTTGTAAATGGGCGTTCCATTGCCGATTGTATGGCGGTAGGATCGGGATTCGCTTATTACTCATTATCCAGCATCCTCATTACGGGATATAAAGGCACTGATCTTGGTGTCGTTGCCCTAATGTCGAATATTATTCGCGAAGTGGTAGTATTGGTGCTGACACCTCTTTTAGTACGTTATTTTGGTAAACTTGCACCGATTTGTTGTGCCGGTGCTACCTCTATGGACAGCACATTACCGGTCATCATTAAATCCACCGGACCGGAGTTTGTCATTATAGCCCTCATTCATGGTATTATGGTTGATTTCTCCGTTCCGTTTTTAGTAGGCTTCTTCTGTACGATATAAACAAACACGCTTTCGCAACTTATTATTGAGCTCGGATCTTATTATAATTCATGGGCAATCTGAGCGTCGGCCGTGAGGAATTCAAAAGTCGTCCGCGAGCAACTTATAGTTTGTTCGCGGACGACTTTTAAGTTCTTCGCGAGCGACGTTCGGGTTCTTCACGGGCGGCGTTCGGGTTGCTCCCGAACCATCACTGCGAGAGGTAGTATAAAAAAGCAGAATAATCGTTACCAAAATGCAACGGTTATTCTGCTTCACAACAAATGCAATATCAGAAAATCCAAACGGTTTTTTGTCCTTTTTCTATCACTTCTCCGATTATCGCTGCCTGAGGATGGATATCGTCCGCTTGCAAAAGCATTAATACCTCATCAGCCTTCTCTTTATCTACCGCCATTAATAATCCGCCCGAAGTCTGAGCATCACAAAACAACATTTTATCTGCTGTAGAAACCGTATGTGAAAAGTGGACTTCATCCTGCACAAAACGATTATTTCTGAAAGCGGCACCTGGTATGCAACCTTCATCAAGAAGTTCATCCACACCCTTAAAACGAGGAATAGCGGCACTCTCTATTTCAAACGAAACATGACTCGCCTGCGCCATCCGCATCGCATGTCCCAACAATCCAAAACCGGTTATATCAGTTGCCCCTTTTACTCCTGCCTGTTGCATCACTTCCATCCCATGCCGGTTAAGCAAGCTCATTTGTTCAAGCATTTGTGTATAAACGTCCGCATCCGCCATTCCCATACGGTGTGCAGCCATTAATACTCCGGCCCCGAGGGGTTTTGTCAGAATCAGTTTCTGACCGACACGAGCTCCGGCATTTGTAATCAGCCGATCGGGATGAACTGTTCCCACAACAGCCAACCCGTATTTCGGAATCGGATCCTCTATTGTATGGCCGCCCATCATAAACGCTCCCGCCTCATTCACTTTTTGCTGGCCTCCTTGCAAAATCTCTTTTAAAACATCCAATGAAATACCGGATGCCGGAAACATGGTCAGGTTAAGCGTCAGCAACGGAGTTCCCCCCATGGCATATACATCGCTTAACGCGTTGGCTGCGGCGATGTTTCCAAAAGTAAACGGGTCAGAACAGAGAGGTGGGAAGAAATCGGTGGTTACGATTAATGCCGTTTCATCATTGAGCCGATACACACCGGCATCATCATGCGTTTCAATATCCACCATGATTCGTTTATCATGCAATAACGGAATATCTTTAAGAAGGTCGCCTAGTTGGTCGGGCGACAGTTTTGCCGAACATCCGCCATAGGTGACCGTTTCGAGTAAATCAAATTTTCTCATTTATATATATTCATTTCAATCTTATTCATTTCCAGCACATCACAAAGCCGGGCCATCTCTTTTTCTTCAATTTCAAGACACATGCCGCACTGTGCGGCTATTTTTACCGGAACCGGACGCACCGTAACGGGTAAGTTATGGTCCTTACACAATCTGTCGGCTCGGATAACGTCGCGGGTAGTACGGAAGAGTATGATTTTATTCATTATTTTATTTACAGATTAAACGAAGTGCATTCACAAGATGATCGAGGTCGCTATCTGTATGATAAGGCGACAAAGAGATCCGCACTGCACCTTGCGGAAAAGTACCCAGTGTTTTATGGGCAAGCGGTGCGCAATGCAATCCGCTCCTCACCTCTATTCCAAATTGGTTATCAAGCATGAATGCAATCTGATCCACAGGGATGGTTTCATGAACAAGCGAGAACAGCTCCCCCTGGTCGGCCTCTTTGGCCGCTCTTAAAATCGTCATTCCCGGAATGGATGCGATGCCGGTCATGCAGCGAATGAAGGCCTCGCGGTCATGCTGCCATGCCGGTGGGTTCGTAAGCGCTGCGAGCAATCCCACTATTCCGACAAGATTAGGGGTCCCTGCTTCAAACCGATCCGGATATACTGTTGGCATCGCAAAAGAATCGGACAGCGATCCGGTTCCTCCGTAAAGCAATGGGGTTATTCTATCCGGATGACGCGCATAAAAGCCCCCGGTTCCGGTGGGTCCGAGCAACCCTTTATGTCCGGTGAAAAAGAGATACTCCACTCCCCATTCGTCGGCCTTTACCGGAATTGCTCCTACCGACTGAGTAACATCGGCCATGACCGGAATTTCCGGTAATAACCGGCAGATTCGCCCAATGGGCTGAATGACTCCATTTACATTACTTTGATGATTAATGATCACCAAAGAAAGGTTCTCGCGCGACATGCGCGCCATAGCGTCGCAATCGATTTTGCCATCCGGCAATGACGGCAATACGCGAACCCGGATACGTCCCTCTTGCTCGAGTGCATATAAAGGGCGCATCACAGCGTTATGCTCTAACGGCGACACCCATACCTCGCCAGTTGGTTTAATGCCTGAAATCAGGGTGTTTGCCGCACTTGTTGCATTCGGAGTAAAAAACAGATGCTCTGTGCAATCAATACCTAATCGTTGCGCCAGTGCCTCGCGGCATTGCTCTGCCAAATCCGTACTTTCAAGGATGCGCCGATAAGCAGCGCGTCCGTATGTGCCGCCTTGCGATTTTGTAAAAAGATACATCGCATCTGCTACAGCTTCGGGTTTTGGGAAAGAGGTACTGCCATTATCAAAATATGTATTCATCAGGATGCTCAAGGATAAATAATATGACCGGCTCGGGTAAGAACTTCGGTAATTTTATACATATTGCTGATCATGCCCACCCCTAGTTGCGATTTTACGTCATAATACTCCAGACAGGTACCGCAGGCCATGATCCGGACTCCCTGTTCTTCCAATTTTTTAAAAGACAAAACCGTATCCGTATTTTTCAGAGCAAGATGCACCCCTCCATTATAAAGTACAATAGCAGAAGGCAATGCCGGTGTTTCAAGCAAGCTATTGATAAATGCCCGCATCAGCAGTTTCCCCAGCTCCTCATCTCCGCCTCCCATCGATTCACTTTTAATCACTACGACATAATTGGAGGATGCGGGAATATTACATAGGTCTGATATGTTGGGTTCGGGTTGGCTGATTTGTGGTATTGTCAGCCGAAAACTTTCGCATTCACCTTGCATCGTGTAAACAAATTCGATATTTAGCTCCGTAAGGTAATCACGCAGATTACTGCAAGCCATTTCATTATCGGTAAGAATACACAATTCATCGCCGGGGTTGGCATCCCGGATCGCTTTACGCGTCATAATCAAAGGTTGCGGACACAATGTTCCGCGGGTATCAATCGTTATCATCGATTATATCTTAATTTATTAATTTTGAAAAGAAACAAGCCGGTGAGCGCCCCCTTTCGGATCATCGTCATGCATCGAAATTTTATATACCGCCGGGTTCCCCTGATCGCTCAACGATTTTTCATAGCTCCTATCATAATAAGCCAATGCTATCGAAACAGCGTCTTTCAATTGGCCCGATTCGATTGCCCGAATCGCATCCTGCGTCCGGTCGCCCCCTAAACGCCGCATAATCTTGCAAAACGCATCGATCAGGTCGGGTTTGGCGTAAGAACCATATTCGCGGCATAATCTGTCAATCCGTTTCTCATACGGAATTTCATAAAAATAAAGCGGAGCCTGTTTCATCCGGTTAAAAAACAGATCGGGTATTTGCACATGCCCGATACGACAGCTTTCGGCTTCAATCCATACGGGCTTTTGGGGATTCATGGTGCGTAATATAGCGTGGATATTATTCTCAAACATTTCAGAAGAGGGTTGTTCGCTCATTCCTAAATGGCCAAATGCCGACCCTTTATGATTTGCCAAAGCTTCCAGGTCGATAACCTGCTCATTCAGGCTGACCAATTGCCGAAGCACATCTGTCTTGCCGCAACCCGTAAAGCCACCCAACAACCGGAAATTCCACGAATGGTGGGTAAGCAAATCCTCCATGCTTTTCCGATAAGCCTTATAACCGCCTTCAAGCACAAAAACATCGTATCCCCACATCCTGATCAATGCAGCCATATTATTGCTCCGCATTCCTCCGCGCCAGCAATACACCCCTATCGCTTTCTTTTCTTTATGAAACTGAAGTGCCTGTATCTTTTTATAAAATGAGGCCAGCTTCGGCCCTACCAATTCCAATCCACGCAGGATAGCTGTTTCAGCCGATTGTTTTGTATAGAGAGTACCTATTTCACTTCGCTCGTCATCTTCGAGCAACGGCATATTTATTGCTCCCGGAATGTGTCCCTGTTTGAACTCCTTTGGAGAACGGACATCTATCAATATTCCGGTTTCCATTCGTTTGATGAATTCGTCTGTTTGCATGGTTATTTTGCTAACATATAATTTATATTTTTATTTACAAATATAAACATATAGATTCCTTTTTTTATATTTGTCTTTAATTTTATCACATCAAATTTTCCAGCTACAATCATATTCATGCGATATATACTCTAATATCATGATTCAAAAAGTATTAAAAAGAGACGGACGGACCGTTGATTTTAACTTCACTAAGATTGAAGAAGCTATTCGAAAAGCCATGCATCAAACAGAGCACGGCATAGATGCAGTACTGGCAGCTCAGGTTGCCGAAAAAGTCACCCGCAATTCGCAATCTGTAATGAGCGTCGAAGCCATACAGGATGCCGTAGAAATGGAGTTGATGAATAGTCCCCGGAAAGAAGTAGCGAAAGCCTACATCGCATACCGGAATGCCCGCAGTGTTGCGCGCCGGGCAAAGACGAAAGATATTTTTCTGGAAATTATAGAAGCTAAATCCAATGATGTAACACGCGAAAATGCAAACATGAATGCCGATACTCCTGCCGGCATGATGATGAAATTTGCAAGTGAAACCACCAAACCGTTCGTAGACGACTTCTTATTATCCGAAGAAATCAAACTGGCAATCCGCCGCGGATACTTGCATATCCACGACAAAGATTATTATCCCACGAAAAGCCTGACGTGCGTACAGCATCCATTGGACAAAATTTTGGGAAAAGGATTTATGGCCGGCCATGCAGAATCGCGCCCGGCAAAAAGAATTGAAACAGCAAGTATTCAAGGGTGTATTTCGCTTGAAACCGCACAGAATGAAATGCACGGAGGGCAGGCCATTCCGGCTATCGATTTCTACTTCGCCCCTTTTGTGCGCACCACTTTCATTGAAGAAGTCAAGGTGCTCGAGCAATTAAACGGAACCTCTTATGCCCATTTGTATGAAAGCGATATTCAGGACTTCATACACCGCGATCTGACCGGACTGCAAGGAGATGGCCGGATTTTGCAGCATGCCATTAACCGAACAGTGGGGCGTGTACATCAAGCGATGGAAGCATTCATACACAACATGAACACGATTCACTCGCGGGGAGGCAACCAGGTTGTATTCAGTTCTGTCAATTATGGGACAGATACTTCGGCCGAAGGGCGTTGTATTATTCGCGAATTACTTCATTCTACCTATGAAGGGGTGGGAAACAATGCTACCGCCATTTTCCCGATTCAGATTTGGAAAAAGAAACGTGGTGTAAATTATTTGCCGGAAGACCCGAATTACGATTTATATCAACTTGCGGCCAAAGTTTCCGCCCGACGGTTCTTTCCGAATTTCCTTAATCTGGATGCAACTTTCAATCAGCATGAACAATGGCAAGCAGATGACCCCAAACGGTATGAATATGAAGTTGCTACCATGGGATGTCGGACCCGCGTATTTGAAAACAGATTTGGAGCAAAAACATCTATCGGCCGTGGAAACATCTCTTTTTCAACTATTAACATCGTAGGGTTGGCACTTGAATCAATGACTGAGCCCACTTTGGAAAAGAAACTGGAAGTATTCTTTCTGCGACTCGATCATATGCTTGAACTTACGGCACGTCAGCTGCATGAGCGATATGAGTTTCAAAAAACCGCTCTTGCCAAACAATTTCCGCTATTGATGAGCTGTTTGTGGCGTGACTCGGAAAAACTTTCGCCCGAGGAGAGCATCGAACCGGTAATTAATCAAGGTACATTGGGTATCGGGTTTATCGGATTGGCAGAATGCCTCATCGCGCTTACAGGCAAACACCACGGCGAGTCAGAAGAATCTCAGAAATTAGGATTGCGCATTATTAGCCACATGAAGCAAAAATCGGAACAATTTTGCGAACGCTATCAGCATAATTACAGTATTCTGGCTACCCCTGCGGAAGGATTATCCGGCCGATTTACCCGGATGGACCGAAAACGGTATGGTATATTGCCAGGCATCACGGATAAAGAATATTATACCAATTCAAACCACGTTCCGGTATATTATAAATGTTCGGTCAGTCATAAAGCTCAGACTGAAGCACCTTATCATGACCTTACCCGGGGCGGGCACATATTTTATGTAGAGTTAGACGGAGATGCCACCCATAATCCGGAAGCAATCTTTTCGGTAGTTGATTTAATGGATCGCCTGAATATCGGTTACGGATCGATTAATCATAACCGCAACCGCTGTCTGGCTTGCGGACATGAAGACGCCATCGAAAATGAAGTGGTTTGTCCGGAGTGTGGCAGTCACGATCTTGATAAATTACAGCGTATTACGGGATATCTGGTGGGGACTACAAACCGGTGGAATCGCGCAAAGCTGGCAGAACTCAAAGACAGAGTACAACATGTATGACCTGATTTCTCTCATAAAGATCATTGAAGATACGGTAGTGGATGGGCCGGGGTTCCGGCTCTCTCTTTATGCCGCAGGGTGCGTACATCATTGTAACGGGTGCCATAACCCTCATTCCTGGGAATTCAAGAACGGGCAGTTATATTCGACAGATGAGTTAATGGAGCGTATTAACCGCTCCATTTCAAATATTACTTTTTCAGGAGGCGATCCTTTTTGTCAGGCGGACGCATTCGCCGGGCTGGCAAGGAAGATAAAAGAAAAGTCGGATAAAACGATCTGGTGTTATACCGGATATCAATACGAGGCGTTACTTCAGAATGAATCGTATCGGAAGCTGTTACAATACATTGACGTCTTGGTAGATGGACCCTATATAGCTGAGCGTCAAAACAAGAATCTTATTTTCAGGGGAAGCGACAATCAACGTCTTATCGACGTTCGGCAATCATTGCAAGAAAAGCAAGTAGTCATTTTTGATTATCAGCCCCTCCCCGTCTTTTAAGAGATTATTCAGTTACTACCAGATCGGCTGTTTGTAATGCCGCTACCATACAAAGAGTATTGGGTTCAATCTTGAACTGCACCCCTCTTACACCTGCACTGATAAAAATATAAGCAAAATCGGTGCAGGTGTTTTGTATATAGCCCGGATAAGGTTTTTTCATTCCGATTGGCGAACATCCGCCCCGTATATATCCGGTGAGTGGCAATAATTCTTTCATCTGAATCATTTGTGCACTCTTATTACCCGAAACTTTAGCCGCCTTTTTCAGGTCCACCTCTTCATCGCCCGGGATCACACAAATAAAGATACCTGTTTTATCCCCTCTCAGAACAAGCGTTTTAAATACTTGCTTGATATTCTGACCAAGTTGTTCTGCAACGTGAGTCGCAGCCAAATCATTTTCATCCACTTCATAGGCAACCATCTCATATTCAATTTTTGCCTTGTCGAGCAAACGGGCTGCATTGGTTTTTGCAATCTTTGCCATTTGTTTAAATGCGTTTTTTTATTTTGGAATTATTGTTTTTATAATCACAAAAATAAGGATTACATCTTAGCATTAACAATTTTTTTAAACGGAAACCCTCCTTTTCGACGTATATTTGACACTATTAAATATTCATCACAACCTGTATAGGTATTCCGAACCTTAGTATTATTTCTTTTATCACTATTCAATGAGTTCTTTTTTCAGCAAACTACTTCCATTCGAATCCTTGTTCATTCTGAGTAGCGACTCGGTAACAGCATACGGTATTCTGATTATCTTATTAATTTTCTTTGCCTTTTTGTTTAAGCTGACCCGTCGTATCGGGGCTCTTACCGCGGCATTAAGAAGTTGTACTTCGAAATTTTCAGAATCGGCTATTGCAAATGATCCGAATCTTGCCATTGCCTGGAAAGAGTATGCCGCAACTTTCCATGAAGCAGCCGGTAGCGTAAAAACAGAAGTGCCGGCATCTGATTATTTTAATTCAAAAAGTCTTTTTTTTAATGGAGCCAACCTGAGCCTGATGAGTGCGGGCCCGAATATCCTGACCGGATTAGGGGTGTTAGGTACTTTCACCGGTCTGACCATGGGGATCAGCGACTTCGATACCGATACGACCGAAACCATCAAATCAAGTATTCAGATGCTTCTTTCCGGGATGGGATCCGCCTTCGCAACCTCTATCTGGGGGATGCTTTTGTCTCTTATCCTGACTTATGTAGAGAAGCAACAGCTCAATCGGGTTAGTCTGGCCGTACATGCGCTGACAAGCCTGCTGGATAAACAATACAAAATGACTCCGCGTGAAGAGCGCTTAATGGCCCTGCGCGAGCAAGAATCTATTTTTGCCCGTTATTTCAGCCTTGATGAAGGAAACGGCGAGCCCCTTTCGTTGCCCCGCATCATGGCCGGCTTACGCAACGATATCGCTGAAATGCGCCACCAGTTACATGAAATGACAACCCGCACACATGATCCGGTTGTAGAGGCATTACGCGAATTACAGCAGGAAATAGTGCGTTTGGGTAAAGACTTGAACGATCCGGCAACCGAAATGACGGTACGCATCGTTTCGGAGCTAAAAGACGCATTGGGCGTTATGATGGAAGATTTCCGTAAAACCATGTCGAGCTCGGCGCTTTCCGAACTGGATGAGCTGGCCCGTATTCTGAATTCGGCCGGACAAAATATGGCAGAACTACCCACCCGCATGGAATCGCTTTCGGCCAATCTTGACATTACCTTCGGTAATTTGCGCGAGCTACTCGGCGCATTATCCGATAGTTCGTTAGGACAACAGGTTGAGACCGTAAAACACACGCAACTTATGTTGCGCAATTTTGGCGAATCCATTCAACGCATGGAATCCGTCAATCGCAAAGTGGAACTTTCAATCAGTCAGATCGGATCTATTCAGGAAGATGTGGCCACTTCGTGTAGCGCAATGCGTGAATTCAGCAACTCGATGCGCCGCTCGTCTGATACATTCCTTATCTCACAGGAGAGCTTCGGAAGCTTGTGCGAAAGCTATCTGAAAGAGAACTCAAAAGTAGTGAGCGAAATCACATCGCTTGTACATATGTCAGCCGAAAACACCCGCGATAATCATGAGCGATTCGAAAGCATCCGGATGGGATTGCACGACGTCTTCTCTCAAATTGAAGAAGGGCTGGTACAGTATCAAGGAACAGTGGGCAGCAGTATCCGCTCTTATCTGAGCGAATTTACCCAACACCTGACTTCGGCTACCTCTTCGCTTGCGTCGGAGTCGTCGAAACAGGCCGACCTGTTAGAAGAACTGAATGAAATGTTAAGCAAAATCAAACGATAATGGCTAAAAACGATTTTGAAGAAAACGGATCCGACAGCTCATTCGGGCTGTCGATCGGCGACTTGATGGCATCTCTTTTATTGCTGTTCGTTCTACTACTGGCGGCTACATTATTGAACTTACAGAATCAATATGACGATCAACTGACGGTAGCGGCCAAATACACAGAAGTAAAACGGAATATCTATGACGAACTGCATATAACGTTTCAAGATAGTCTTAGCTCCTGGCAAGCAGAAATCGACTCTACCGAATTGGTAATACGATTTACCGAACCCGGCATGCTGTTTGATAACAACCAGAGTAATCTGAAACCGGAGTTTAAAAAAATTCTGGCCTCGTTCTTTCCTAAATACGTAGAAGTGCTTACCCGAGGAGAGTTTAAGGATAATATTGAAGAGATACGTATTGAGGGGCATACCGACAGTAATGGCGATTATTATTACAATATGAAACTATCACAGGATCGTACCCGAAGCACCCTCGAATATTCGATGGCTCAACTTCCGCCTATCGCCGAACGCGATTGGGTGCAGAAGCGCCTCACTGCAAACGGCCTTTCGTCAAGCAAACCGATTCTTGATAAACAAGGGAAAGAGAACAAACAGGCATCTCGTCGCGTAGAATTCAGAATCCGAACGAATGCCGAACGACAAATCGAGCGAATTCTGAACCTGCAATAAACGCTTTTTGCCATGCATCCATCTCAAAAAAACTCTTTAAAGAACGTGGGGTTCCATTTTAGTTTTGAAGCACTCGAAGCAGCTGCTGCAGAACTGATATCGCCGGATATGCAATCTGAACTGAATGTTCGGAAAGAGGCGTTATCCACTATTATGGATCAACACGTGGAGCGCGAAATGCAACCCGATCGTAATATACGCATCGCATTTCTCAAGTTCAAAGCCGCCTATCGCAACGGTGATTTGGAAGAAGCTTTAAGCGACCGTACGTTAATGCGCCGACTCTCCTATTGTCCGGCCTTCTATTACGATGGATATCCGTTGATTATCGAGGATGAAGGGGAAACCAAAGCACTTCTTGCACACCTCGAACGCAATTGGCGCGATGCTTACATTATCGGACTATTCAGTTCGATGATCCAGTGCTGGGAGTGCGAAAACAGAGCTGCTCTTCAGATTCTGCGCACTTTTATACTGCAGAAAATCAAAGATTATAAGGGAAACCGACACAGCATCTTGCGACTGCAACAACATATCCGATTTTATGAAAATGAATCGGGAGCCGGTGAATTGGGCCACGAATTATTCAGCAATGGCATAGGCCCCCTATTGGCCCCCGAATATCTCGGATTGCCGCGTCGCTGGCTCGAATATGAATATTTCTCCCAAATCATCAGCGTTTATTTTGAAAAAGGAGAAGAGAACCGCGAGACACGTTATCACCAGATATTTAAAATATTACAAATACACCCTTCGAAGGCGACCGCCAAACGCATTCTGAGCAAGATGATTCTTGAATTATATGAAGATCCGGATGATCAGCTGCGCGAAGAGGTAAAACGGCTTGCGTTCGAAAGGATCGGCGATCCGGCTTTCGAAGCGTTCTGGATGCCTCCGGCCACCTTTAGCGAGCAGGAGAAAGCGGATACCGAACAGGCACGTATCATATTGAACGGGTGGATTACCGCTCAATTTATCTCGGTATTCTTCGAAGTATGTATTACGGATGAACGACGAAAAGCGTTCTGGCTCGGTTTTTCAAAAATGATCACTCATTTCCGCGTAATCGGATCAAACGGCATGTTGCAGGAATTGCGTCGTGATTCACGAGTAGCCAATTTTCTGGAAACCCGCTTCCAGGTGCTAGGGGGACGAAGTGCCTCTAAATCGGCCATCATGATGCGTATGAACAAATACACATTGATTGAGTTTTCGGATACCGGGTTCGCCTTCTACGCTTACCGGCATGACAACCCGCATTGTCCCTCTTTAAATGCGGTCTATACCGGGTTGGAAGAACTGCGCGATGCGTCAATGCCAATCATCTCAATCTCCGACGGAATCTTACTCGACGAAACGACCGACGAAGGTCGCTTGCGCCATGCCAACCAATGGGAAGCGCCATTCCGCCAGTTTTTAGAAAAACATGTATTGAGTTAAAGAAAAGGATGGTATTTTTGTAAGAAGATAATCACAACTCATATTATCATTATGGAAAAAGTAGAAAGTTTTGAATTAGATCATCGCCTGGTAAAGGCTCCGTATATCCGTAAATGTTGCGTACAAACCGGTCAGAAAGGTGATCAGGTAACCAAATTCGACGTGCGTTTTCTGCAACCGAATGTCGAAGCGTTCGGCACAGCCGCTATGCACGGACTAGAGCATCTGCTGGCGCATGAACTTCGCCATGATCTGGAAGGCGTTATCGACCTGTCGCCGATGGGATGCCGCACGGGCTTCTATCTGACTGTATGGGGCGACCGCGAACCGGCGGAAGTAAAAAAAGCACTCGAAGCGGCATTATCCCGCGTTCTAAACGCCACGGAGGTACCGGCTGCCAATGAAATACAATGCGGAAATTACCGTGACCTTTCGCTTTTCGGAGCAAAAGAGTATGCGAAAGACGCACTTGCAAAAGGTTTTTCTTTGAATATTTTCGGAGAATAATAACGAATTATCCGGGGCATATATGTTCCGGATTTTTTATTTTAGTATTAAAAATAAATTCTATATAAATGAACTTTCCAGAGAACGGGTCCTGGTTTAATGGCTTTGGTGAGGACGTGGCGCAAGAGCTCACGCGCGTAGCCGATTTACTTTTTGAATTTAATAACGTATACCGCCGAAGCCAGAAAGCTGAACGAGAACAAATCATCCGACAATTGTTTCGTAAAACGGGCGAGCACTTTATCATCCACTCCCCTTTTCACTGCGATTTCGGGAATATCGAGATTGGCGATCATTTTTTAGGGAACGTCAATTTGCTTATTCTTGACGAAGCAACCGTGCGCATCGGCAACCATGTATTTATCGGACCGAACGTAGCCATTTACACCATTATTCACCATCCTGAGGTTGATAAACGTAATGAAGGGATTATGCGCGCACTTCCGGTAACAATCGGCGACAATGTATGGATCGGTGGCAATACGGTGATATTGCCCGGTGTTACCATTGGCGATGGCGCCGTAATTGGTGCGGGCAGTGTTGTTACAAAAGATATCCCTGCCGGTATGTTAGCTTTTGGTAATCCTTGTCGGGTAGTACGTCCCATTGTTGCGAATGATCCGATAAACACATAAAACACTTCTTCTTAACCTTTGAATCACCATGTGGAATAAAACTAAGAAATATTACCATGAGCTAAAAACATTAGAGAGTATCCCGGTAAAGGTTTCAAAAAATCAAAAATTCATTTCCGGACTATTCTTTATATTATTTTTGAGTTCTGCATTGTGCGTTACTTATTACATTCGGCCGTATATATATGATCATAAATTATACCATTACTATGATATAATAGGGTCGTTGCCTAGCTTTATTTCTGTCCCTGCTTGCTACTTCTTTTTTATATTCATTCTTAAAGTAAGAAATAGATGCTTTAATACAGGTAATTATCTCATATTTTTAATAGTAATGCTGATTGCCAACCTTTTTTACGAATTGATTATGTCTAATACATTTGATTGGATGGACATCGTAGCCATATTCTTGGGCCTTCTCCCTGTAGTGGTTATAGAAAAGTTATTTCCTATCTTTAATGCTAGGTGAAAACCTAAAGGATAATATTTTATTACAATTCGGGTTATTCAATTTCTTTGGATATAGTAATTATAAAAGACTGAGTATGAGAGACCACTCGTAAAACCATAATACTGGATAGTCGTATATAATCATATAAAAATAGGAATTCTTCTTCCGCTGATCCTCTTCAAATGCAAAAGCAACGCTATTTACACAGATTAAAAAATTAAAAAGGATTCTACAAAGTCGAATCTATGAAGCATCGGAACTTACAGACGGTTTTATTGAAAATAATTCATTATTATTTTCAATAAAACCGTCTGTATAAATCATGTGTTATAATATGAGTATGGAAGTTACCGATTACATCATCCGTTTCTTTAATCAGAAGTATCCATTCAACCAAGAGGGACTTGCTGAGTTCGCCAACGCTTTTCTGCAGCAGAAGGAAGGCCGAAATACCCTTTTAATCAAACCCTACCAAAAAGACAGAGAATTGAGATTTCTAACAAAAGAGATCGTACGCGATTATTATATGGCAGACGACAAAGAGCATAATATCAACTTTACATGATAAAAACACAATCCTTTTTTACAGAATTGGAGCTCTCATTTAAAAACGTTTAACTTTTAAAAGTCAAGAGTATGAAACAAGTATTGTTAATTATCGATCTTCAAAATGATTATTTTCCGGGATATAAATTCCCATTATGGAATACTACCGATGTGTTGCATCGTATCCTTCTCTTGATTGATCATGCCAAACAGAAGAATATTCCGGTCGTTTTGATTCAGCATGTGGCAGATGTTTCCCTCGGATTCGCTCCATTCTTCGTTCCGGATACGGAAGGTGTGGAGATAAAGAAAGAAGTGCTTGATAAATTCACTAACCCGATCATCGTACAGAAAGCGTATGCCGATGGATTTGTAAAGACCGATTTGACCGAAACTTTGAAAAAATTGGAGGCAGAAGAGTTGCTGGTTTGCGGAATGATGACTCAGAACTGCGTCACATTCACCTCCACCTCCCCTATGGCCGTGCCTTATAAAGTAAAAGTAGTTACCGACTGTTGTACGACAGTGGATCAGATGATTCATCTTATTGCGATAGCCGCTTTGTCAACACGCGTCGATTTTATAACTTCCGACAAGATCTGATATATGATATGAAATTAAGAATAAGTATTATTACTCCTGAACTGTAATTTATAGCTTAGTAGAAATATTTCTTCTGCTTGTTAATTAAATAATTAGCAAACTTATTTAATTCTAAATATATATTAGTAAATTTAAATACCGTGTGATTTTAACCTTAAAGTTTTGAGACCTAAAAAAAGGTAGCTTTTCTATGCATGAAAAATTATTATTAAAATGTACAAGTGATATCTGGGCTGATGAAATTGTGAGTTTACTGAATACCTACAATATCGCATCCCGACATCATGATGAAAGTCAAGACCAAAGACATGGGGCATACGGACCTGTTATAGGGATTGCTATATATGTATATGAAAAAGATTATGAAAAGGCTAATGACATTATTAAACCGATTCTCAAAAAGATGAATGATGTTAGTACTTTTTGCCCTAAATGTGGTAGTGAAGATGTGGCACGTTTCCCCCTACGTAAAGATAATAGCACGCTTCTTTATTCGCTTTGTATTTTTCTTATATTGATACCACTCGTTTATATTGGTTATTGTAATCGGCTGGGATTTGAGTCTCCTTCTATCGCTAATTATATCGCTTTGGCAATGGTTTTATTAGGTTTAATTTTATCATTCGTAACAAAACATATTCAGACTAATCATAAATGCAATAAATGTGATAAGAAATTCTACCACTATTAACAAACGATAGCAAGAACTGGTTTTACGAAATCCCTGTTATGAGAACGCTCCATTAAAAATAAATCAACCATGAAGAGCAAAGAATTAAAATTACAACTAACCTCCTGCCTCCCAAGGCTTGCGTTATTGCTTTATGCAATAGCTCCTGTTACAGAAAACAAAGAGTGGGTTTTCTATACGCTCTCTCCATTAATCATCGTATCATTTCTCTTCTCGTTTATATGGGCTATACAAATATGGCGAAAAAGCAGTAATGATTTTATAGAATATATAATTGGGAGCAAACGAGATAACTTATATGACTTAATAATTGCCTTTGTTGGAATTATCGTAAACTATTCTCTTGACGTTCCCAACGGTTTATATTTCTGGGGTTTCGTACTGGTTTTCGCTATTATCGAACTCGTATATCCGTTTAAACTAAATAAAGAAAAGTATCAATCTTAATTCGAATGGCTAAATTTAAAAGCTGATATACAATAAAATAGAAAAATGAAAATGTCGAACATAATTAAAATAATACGAGTGGGGCTACTATATTTTATTATCGCTGCTTTAATAGAATATATTTTAGATTATGGAAGCCTAAAAAGTATTTTTATCTCAAGTACATGTATAAGTATAATTGGAAGTGTAGTATATTATTTTCAATACATACGAATAAAGAAGAAATCTTAGAATCCGCAAAATAAAGCGATATGATGAATTTTAAAACATTAATCATCTTTTTGATGAGCCTTATAATTAATAATGTAAGCGCTCAGATTCCCGATAACTGTTCAAGCATTGATTCTATTTATGTTTTAAGTATAGAGTTTGATCTTGATTTTGCCTTTTCGTTAACTAGAGTTAGATTCAAAGAATACTTCTATAATGATGGGAAATATGATATTGTAAGAGATAGAGATAAAATAAATGAGATCTGTAAACTTCTTAAAGATTTAAAGCCTGTGGCTACTGATAATATTAATTGTAACTGTAATAAACAAAAAATTATAATCGATAAACGTGGAATTCCAAGAATTATAGATTCGGATGCCTTAGATATAAGAACATTGCTCGTTCTTCAAATGCAAAATAAGCAAACTCTAATCTGGATTAGCCGTCCTTCTACAGAGATTGATTGTAAAATGTATCTTACTTCTGAGAGTTTATACTCTTATATGTATAATTATAAATATAGCTATATAATTAAAAAACAAAATAGTGTTAGGTAAAATACCAGTATTTCTAACAAAATCTACTAT
>JAVVPN010000030.1:0-36847 GCA_036655755.1 Bacteroidales bacterium
CCGCCGTTTTTACAGAAGCCCGTTGATCGAAAGATTGACGGGCTTTTTTGTTTTCGGGTATTTGAGGCTGTCGAGGCCTGAACTTTTATTTCGGCATCAGCGTTTTTATTAAAAAGATACCTGATGAAATACAACCTATCAATAACAATCGGAACAGAATGTAAAAATTCGAATATCCATCATATCTGGGTTTTGGATGCCGATAACAGTAATTACTTCAATTGGAATGATTCTTCTCTCCCTAAGATTCATAAGATAACCGATTCCCAACGAATTACCATCGCGGCAGCAGCAGACGGTTTATTTAATGGATATGCGGGAATATGTGTTTTCCCCTCTGCTTCAGCGACACTCGAATCGTTAAGCTCTCTTTATGAAATCAATCGAAATCATATTCCGTTGTTTGTGATTTGCTTTATCGATGAATACGATATGTTGGCCGAAAGTATTTTCTATTCGTTACTTAGGGCATCTAATTTTTTTGTGCGAAGTGTAACAAACCAGGATCGGGTAGATTTTCGGATTGCAAACTCACTGCAATATGCAATTGCGGAAAAACAGGTTTCGATCCTGCTGATTGATCGTAAGCTGAACCTGGATAATACGTATGAGAAGTGTTGGCGCTATAAAGTGCATCATACTCAACCGATCGTATTGCCGCCGGATAACGCGATTCAAGAATTAGCCGCTCTTATAAATCAAACAAATAAAATAACCATATTATGTGGTGAGCCATGTGTGGATGCTGTCGGAGAGTTGCTGGCATTGGCCGGCTTAATCAAAAGTCCGTTATCTTATACGCCGGCAATACGAAAAAAGCTTCATGGCAAAACCGAATATGAAGTGGGTATATATGGTAAATGGAGTGAAAAGAGTGCGATAAAGGCTATTCGAGAAGCTGAATTAATATTATTATTCGACTATTCTGAGACTGATTTCAGAAGCTATCCGTCTAACCCTATGATTATTCAGGTTACGCCTTTTCAATTGAACGGACTCGATGCCGATCAGCGTAAACGGATATACCAGGGGGATATAAAAGAAACTTTACAGAAACTACTTCCTTTCATTCAAGAAAAAGCGGATTCCTCTTTCGCCGATACGTTGTCGGATGGCTACAAACAGGATCAGGCTAATTTAGACAGTTCTTTGCAGCAGAATCCCGACCTGTTTAACAAATTGGTTTATTTATGGAATGAGCATTTAGAGCGCGAAACGATTGTTTGCTCCTATGGTTATCATTCCTATATTTTAAAGAATCTTTTTCTGAATGCAGTATCCCGAAAAGAGATTAATCTTTCGAACAGCTTATTAAGTCAGGGAGGAGTTTTATACGAAGCAATCGGACTGAACGGAGGCGATAAAAAAAAGCCGGTTTTTGTATTTATGGATGGGAATGCGTTGTATAATGAATTAAGTAGCCTTATACCGCTTACCACTCTGGACTATCCGGTTAAACTATGTATCTTGAATACCACATCCACGTCGGCGGGATATCGTCAGACCTTTTCCTATCAGGAAGCAGCCGAGTGTATGCAGATTCCTTATTTCTCTTTAAATGAAGCATTATCGGCGGAGAACGTTATCAAAGAGTGGCTTTCGACCGAAGGGGGAGCAATCCTTGAAATAACAGGGATCTCTTTTCCTGAAAACCTATTTGAGGAGACCCACAAGCCGTTCATCCCGCTTGTTTCCGAATTGTTCGAACAATTGTTATATGATACATTCGAAAAACTGCATACAGGCAAGTGTTTTTATTATCAGCCGCTTCATTTTCCGATCAAATTCCATTCGGAGGCTTTAGGCAAGTATATGATTCCTATCTATAATCCCCGCAGTGTATTTTACGCGGCTGCCGGTGCAAGTAATGCCTCCGATGATATCCCTGTATGTGTGGCTACATCGCTGTCGGATGTATTGCAAATGCTTCCGGGCATACGTGAGGCACGACGAAATCATATCCCGATTCTTTTTTTTGTAATTCTTACGAATCCGCTTGATATAAGCTCTCGTAATGAGTTATTGGTTCTTCATAAAATCATCCATCTGATTTCATCGTATCACTACCTGGCCGATGATCCGCAAAAAGACTTAGGGTTGATTGTGGGTGAAGCGATTGCCGAAGCTCAATACCTGAATGGGATAGCGACTGTCATATTCGATCCGAACATCTATCAGTCAAAAGAATTGTTCTGTTCTGAAATATTTGATTCCCCGTATGTAGAGTCGATTGTATATCCAAATGAAGAAGAGCTCGATAGAATTGCCAAAGTAATAAATTACAGTAAGAATACGGTCATATTTGCCGGAGCCGGATGTCGTCGTGCTCATCGTGAAGTAATGGAGTTGGCTCGTAAGTTGAAAGCTCCGTTAGGATGGACTTATCGGGCGAAAGATGAGTTTGATCACGACAATTATTACCCGATCGGAATGGCAGGATTATTATCTAATCCCGGTCTTGAAGAAGCCTTTAAAAAATGCGAAGTATTGATTCTGCTTGGTACGAATCTGAACCTGAACACTAAAATTTCCAAGACTTGTCAGATCGTACAGATTGATATAAACCCATATACGCTCGGGATACCGCATCCCGTTGATATTGGTATTGTCGGAGATATCAGGATGACCTTAAAAAAACTCCTGCCGATGCTGGTGACAATCGGGCATAATTCTTTTGCAGAAAGATGCTCGCGGCTCTATGAAGAAGAACGTGAACACTATGATCAGGATATACGCAATAAGGCCAAACTACAAGAGGGTATTCTGATGGAGAGTGTTTCGCTCGAACTTAATAAGTTGGTTGCTCAAGATGCCTGGGTTATCGCCGACATGATCATACCATGGTATCTGAGTGCGCTTAATATTCAGAGTAATGGAAGCCGGCGATTGTTTGCTACCGGAGAGAGTATCTATACCTGTAACAGCAGTGGCTTTGCAGTAGGGGTACAGGCTATGCGGAGTGATTTACCAGCTATTGTGTTGGCTACCGACATCACATTTATCCAGCAATTGGATAATCTGGTAAAACTTGTGCAGAGTCAGCAGAATGTAAAGATATTCGTTATGCATATAGGGGCAAATAGCCCCCGGGTGGAATATTCAAAATTCCGTCTTTCCACCCATGCGATTGGCTTGACGATTGATAAATATGAAGATCTTCATAAAAAGATGGAGATAGCCCTGACTTTAGCCGGCCCGGTCATTGTTGATATACCGGTGATGCAGCAAGAATTAATTAAGTCACCTCCATTTCTTCCTGTATTGGCACAAAAATACAATATGATTTTGCGCAAGCTTTATCAAGACAGTGAGAAAGAAGAGATGCTTCAAACAATGGGTAATACAAAAAGCCTACCTCTATCCGACGAATAGAGGTAGGCTTCAGATGGTTTGCCGATACAAAAGTTTTATTGATAAAGGGGTTTCCCCTCGTAGAAATCAAGTATTTTAACCCTGAAAATATAATCGTATTTCGCCTGAGCTTCTTCTGCCAGTGATCTCTCCAATCGCACGCGTGCATTACTTAATTCCAACGCAGACGAGCGTCCGTTCCGATACTTGGTATCCTCGAAGTCGAAGGCCAAGCGCGATGCTCTGACTGATTTTTCAGCAGATTTATATTTTTCGCGGGCAGCTATCGCATTATAATATGCCTGCTGAATCTCCTTAAATAAATTCTGTTTGGCTTTTTCCAGATTAAGCTGTTGCGAAAGGATACTCAGCCTTGCCTGTTTCACCTGATTACGCGTTGCGAAACGGTTGAAAATAGGGATCGATAAAGATAACCGGATCGATTCGCTGCCATTATTGCGGAATTGGTTTCCAAAAGAGATGTTCTTCTGACCTTCCGGTAGATTATAATTATAAAAATAATTATTGCTATAGCCAGCGCCGAAATTAAGCGTCGGATAATATGCCGACTGTGCCACTTTCAGCATCTTCTTGCTGCTTTCGAGGGAATAAGTTGCTGCCTTAATACCGGGCCGTTGCGTTACACTGAATGCGTACACGTCCAGCGGATTCAGCAATATTTTCTGATCGTCCAGATAGATACTGTCGGTAGCCGGCTCTTCTATATCGAAACCCGCATCCACCGGCAAATTCAGCACCTGAGTCAAGTCGAGTAAAGCCAGATTTACGTTATTCAGATTCTCGGTAAGCGACAACTCATCCTTCGCTAGCTGCGCTTCCGTTTCATACTGTTCCGATATCGCACTTTTACCCGCTTCCACTAACAGGATCGTTTGTTCAAGCTGTAACTTGGTAAGCGAGACCTGTTGCTGCGATATTTTCAACAGCTCCTTATAAAACAACGTCTGTAAATAATAACCGGTAATAGACAACGACAAATCTTCCTGCGCCTTATTCAACTCTTCCATCGACGCGGCCAGGTCGAATTTTCGTGCGGCCACCTGATTAGGAATGCGGAATCCCGTAAATACGGGTAAAGAAGTTTCAACATTCAGATAGGTCTGCGAAGAAGTATTATCCTCCATTGTCCCGTCGCGCCCGGTTGAGCGGCCAAACCCGAACGATTCTCCCATCCCGGCACTCAGGTCGGGCAAACGGCTCATCTTAGCCGTATTTACCTCAATCGCCTTATTCGTTTTTTCAAGAGCGCGTTGTTTGATATCGATATTATGTTCGATGGCATAATCAATACACTCCTGCAACGTCCATTGCTTTTGCGCATGTAAAGAAAACGCCCCTAACATTATTCCTAAAAAAAGCATGTTACCTTTCATACCGGCTCCTTATTTCTTCTTAATAATATTACCTCTGATCTTCATATCGGGTGTAACACCCTCTACGATTTCAATATTCAGTCCGTCCGATAAGCCCACCTTCACCGGCTTCCGTTCAAAAACAGGTTCTTTTTCAGTTCCTTTTACCTCATAAACAAACGTACTGTCGTTTGAAAACTCGATGCAGTTTTCAGGCAGACTTAACACATCGTCTCTCTTATCGAGGATGATTTCTGCATTCGCGCTATATCCGGCTCTCACAAAAACCGAATCAGGTATCTGCGCGGCCGCTTTTATTTCGAACAGAATCGCTCCATTCTCTTCTGTAGCCTTAGGCGATATGTATTCCAGATTCGCTTGAAATTGTTTATCCTGCAAAGCCCCGACGGTCAGCGTGATCGGCATACCCTCCCGGATACGTCCCACTTCCGTTTCATCAATATTACCACGGAAAATCATGTCGCCCATATTCGCAACCGCGGCAATCGTTGTTCCGTCATTGAATGTATTCGACAGGATTACCGAATTACCTACCTTTACCGGTACGTCAAGCACCATCCCTGAGATGGTAGAGCGAATCATCGTATTATTAAATTCGCCGCTTCGTTTAGAGATCCCTTCCGTAACGATTTCCAGATTATCGGTAGCACGTTGCAAATTCTCTTTAGAGGTGTTATAAGCAGTAAGCGCCTTTTCGTACTCCTCTTTCGACACTACTTTCTCATTGTAAAGGGTGTTTATTCGATCATATTCTTTTTGCGATTGTTCCAAATCGATTTTAGCCTGACGCACACCGCTCTGCGCCTGATTCAGCTGATTCATTTCCGGAATCACCTTTACCTTAGCAATTACGTCGCCCTCTTTTACCCGTTGGCCCGCTTCCTTATAAAGCTCCGTGATAATCCCCGAAATCTGAGGTTTGATCAATACCTCATCCCGCGGTTCCACCTTTCCGGTCGCTACGGTTTTCTTTTCGATTTTCTGTTTTACGGGAGTTACCGTTTCATAGCTCGCCTTTTCAGGGCGCGATTTTTTCCATAAAAAAACGAAAGTCGCAATTACACCAATTCCAAGCAGAGCAAGTAAAAGGTACTTCAGAATCTTTTTCATATTTGTCGGTATTATATTATTGCACTTGTATATAGTCTATTTTTTAAGTAATTCTTATTCATCACGCAACGCGTCAATTGCCTTAATTTGTATCGCACGATAAGAAGGCAACGCCCCCGCAATCATTCCGCTGATAATCAATACTCCGGTAGCGGCCATTGCGATACCGAAAGTAATTTGCGGATCTTTAAAAAACACATCTTCCGAAGGATTGGCGGTGAGTATCGTATCTACGAGCGCCAGCAATCCCACACCCACGGCAATTCCCATCAAACCGGCAATCGAGGTGAGTACAAGACTTTCACTCATGATCTGCACGATGATCTGCATGGGTTTGGCCCCCAACGCGCGGCGTATGCCGATCTCCTGAGTTCGTTCCTTCACGGTAACAAGCATGATGTTACTTACACCCACGACTCCCGCCATCAACGTGCCGAGCCCCACAATCCAAATCAGGATGGTAATCCCTGTCGAAAGCCCTTTGAATGTCTGAAAAATCTTCGCTACGTTAAAAGTAAAAAGCGCCATTTTATCTTCGGGCGCAATCTGGTGTGCCGATCGTACCAACTGCGAAATCTCATCTTCAAGAGTGCTCATTGGTGCCTCATCTACCGCGGTAAGCGCTATACTGTGCATTTTACCACCCAGATGCATCGCCTGTTGCAGTGTGCTGAAGGGTACCCCGATGGTTTCTTCGGGCGAACCGCCCACATTGATATTCTTTGTAACCGGCACACTCGATCCCACTACCGTATAATAAACCCCGTTTATTTTCAGCAGCGATCCCAGCGGATTTTCTCCCGGTTTATACAAATCGTTATAAATCTTTTCACCGATCACACACACTTTCCGTTTTTCGCGGATATCGATATCATTGATAAAGCGTCCGTATGTAAGTCGTACCGGATCTATTTTTACATAATCCGGATGATACCCTTTGATACTGTAGGAGCCACTCTTTTCTCCGCGTGTGATTTTCGAATCCCAACCGAAAATGACACCCGATATGTACTGCAGTTCGGGCACCTTTTGTTTCAGCAGTGCAATGTCCTCGTTCTTTAAATCCCAACCGCGTCCTTTCCGAAACCCCTTATACGGGATGGTGGTGCGATTCGTAAACATAAACATTGAGTTTGCCGCAAATTCCTGCACCCCCGCGCTCATCCCCCGGTCGAGTCCGAGTCCCGACCCGGCCATCACTACCAGCATGAAGATTCCCCAGAAAACGCCAAACGCAGTCATGAAACTACGCATTTTATTGTGCGTAATCGTATGCCATACCTCTTGCCAAGAATCTAAATCAAACATATTGAATTATTTTATTCGCCGCGAAGCGCGTCGATCGGTTTGATACTAACTGCTTTTTTCGCCGGCACATAGCCCGCAATAAGTCCTGCTACAATCAGAATAGCTACCGCCAGAAATACGATATTCAAATCGACTGTCGGATTTTTGAAGATAGTTGGGGTTCCCTCGTCGGTATTGGTTGTTCCCATGCTTTCCATCCCCATATTTACCAGCTCGGTCAGTCCTACGCCGGCAATCATGCCGATATATCCGAATATGGATGTGATGAATATCGATTCGAAAAGAACCAGGCGCAAAATCGACCAGGGAGTAGCACCGAGTGCTTTGCGGATACCGAATTCGCGGGTACGCTCTTTTACCGTAATGAGCATGATATTACTCACCCCAACCACACCTGCAATCATGGTACCGATGCCGATGATCCAGATAAACAATGATATTCCGTTGAAAATACCCTGATTCTGCATAAACTGGCTCAGGCGGTCCCATACCCATATCGCATTCGAGTCTTCCGGATTGAAATAATGTTTCCGGCCCATCTTCGTACGAATCTGTTTTACGAAAGCCTCCGATTCTTCGGCATTATTGATTCCGGTCAGATCGAGCGCCAGCATGTTGAGTGCCCCTTCGGGTGCAAAAATGGCCTGCGAAGTGGTCAGCGGGATCAATACCTCCGGATTATGGCTTCCGCCGTCGTCTTCATATATCCCGATTACCTGAAACGGAACTTTCCCCACCCGTATATATTCGCCGATCGGATTAGCCGCCGAGCGAAGCAACGTTTCGCGGGTTTTCTGATGAATCACCATCACTTTTCGCTTCTCCTGCAAGTCGCGGTCGTTAATAAACCGCCCCTCCTTCATCTCGATATTGCGAATATCCATATAAGGCTTTTGTATACCCTGCACGCGTGTGTTGGTATAATCCTGTTTGTAAGTGAGGAGCTGATTGTAAGAGGCGATCGAAGAGGATGTGGTATTGATATTTTCAGGGAAGCTGCCGTGTAGCAATTGGGCATCTTCATCCTTTAGTTTGATCGTCCGTCCTTTCTGGTAACCGGCATAAGGCATACTGGTTTGGCCCGGATAAAGCGAAATACTGTTTTTCGACATGAAGCGAAAGTTCGACATCATCCCGTTCTTAAGTCCGTTGCCCGCACCCAACAGAATAATCAGCATGAAGATACCCCATGCAATCGAAAATCCGGTCAGAAAAGTGCGTAGTTTGTTTTTGCGGATCGAAGTGAATATTTCTTCAAGAATATCTCTCATACCAGTTTATTTTTCACGGATCGAATCAATTAAACCATCTGTAATATGAATTAGCTTATGCGTTTGATCGGCGATGTCTTGTTCGTGGGTTACGATAATCATGGTCATCCCCTCGTCATTCACCTCTTTCAACAGATTCATCACCTCCTGCGTGGTTTTACTGTCGAGAGCTCCCGTAGGCTCATCGGCAAGGATGATCTGAGGTTTGGCGATCAGAGCCCGGGCAATAGCCACACGTTGTTTCTGTCCTCCCGACATTTCCGACGGCATATGATGCGCCCATTCTTTGAGTCCCATTTTATCGAGATATTCCATGGCCAGGATATTTCTTTTTTTCCGGCTTACTTGCTGGTAATAGAGAGGAAGCGCTACGTTTTCGAGCGCATTTTTAAATCCGATCAGGTTAAACGACTGGAATATAAATCCGATCAGCTTATTGCGTAGTTCTGCCGAGCGGGTTTCACTCAAATTTTTGATAAGCAGATCGTTCAGGTAATAGTTTCCGCTGTCGTAATTGTCCAGAATTCCTAATATGTTGAGTAAGGTGGATTTACCTGATCCTGAAGCTCCCATAATCGATACCAATTCGCCTTTTTCAATATGCAAATCGATTCCTTTCAATACATGCAACGGACTGCCGTTATAATAGGTCTTATTAATATTTTCTAATCTGATCATAATAAAAAACCGCTTTATTATTTTCTTTCTTTAAATTCGAAAAAGAACAAAAAAATATTGTTTTTCGATAAAAGTAAGAAAAGAATAAAGCGGCCGTATATTTTATTACTAAAATTAACAAATATTACACATGTCAATTAAAATGACTGCATATCAACCAGTTTTTTATAATATCCGTCTAATGCAAGAAGCTCTTCGTGGCGTCCACGTTCAACAATTTCTCCCTCATGCATTACACAAATCAGATCGGCATTTTTAATGGTCGATAATCGGTGTGCAATCACCAACGTGGTTCGGTTTTTCATCAGTTTCTCCAACGCATCCTGTACCAGGCGTTCTGATTCGGTATCGAGCGCAGAGGTCGCTTCGTCTAGAATCAACACCGGCGGATTTTTCAGGATAGCACGGGCAATGCTCAAACGCTGGCGTTGTCCGCCCGATAGCTTACATCCGCGGTCGCCGATATTCGCCTCATAGCCTTCCGGATTAGCCGAAATAAAATCATCTGCGTTTGCAATGCGGGCAGCTTCGCGCACTTGCTCCAATGTGGCATTTTCAACACCAAAAGAGATGTTATTAAAGAACGTATCGTTAAATAAGATCGCTTCCTGATTTACATTCCCCATCAGTGATCGCAGATTGGTAGAAGTCATATCTTTTACGTTCACCCCGTCGATACTGATCGATCCTTTCTGAAGGTCGTAAAAGCGCGGCAACATATCGGCCATTGTCGATTTGCCCGATCCCGATTGTCCAACCAAGGCAACGGTAGCCCCTTTCGGGATGGTCAGGTTGATATCCTTCAGTACCCAGGCATCCTGATATTTAAACCAAGCGTTTTCAAAGCGGATACCCTCTTCCATCTTTTTCAACACCACCGGGTGTTCCGGATTGGTAATCTCATTCTTCGCTTTCAGAATCTTATCCACGCGTTCAAGGGCAGCCAATCCGCGTTGCACGGCATAGCTCGCTTTTGAAAATTCCTTGGCAGGATTGATGATACTGTAAAAAATAACCAGGTAGTAAATAAATGAAGCCGCATCGATGGTGCTTGATCCCGAGATGATCAACGACCCTCCGTACCACAATACGATTGCAATCGTTACGGTACCCAAAAATTCACTCATCGGATGCGCCAACGCCTGGCGGCGCGCTATGCGGTTCGATATGTCACGGAAACAGTTGTTTCCTTCGGCAAATCGTTTTTCTACTTTTTTCTCAGCATTAAAAGCCTTGATGATACGAAGTCCGCCTAATGTCTCTTCAATCTGCGACATCAATGCACCCCATTGGTTTTGGGCCTCGAGCGAACTGCGTTTCAGTTTTTTACCGATTGCACCCATTACATAGCCGCTAAACGGCAATAAGACCAATACGAAAATGGTCAGTTTCCAGCTGATGGCAAACATGGTTGTCAGATAAACCACGATCATCACCGGATTTTTAAACATCATGTCGAGCGATGCCATAATTGAGTTTTCAACTTCGGCCACATCCCCCGTCATACGCGCCATCACGTCGCCTTTGCGTTCGCCGCTAAAGAATCCGATCGGCAGGGTCAATATCTTTTTATAAATGGTATTCCGGATATCGCGTACTACTCCCGTACGGATCGGAATCATGAAATACGAGCTTAAATAACTTGTTCCTGTTTTTAGGAGAGTCATCAACACCAGGAAAATACCCAGTATCATCAGCGCGAAGGGTGCGCCGTTTACCTCAATCAAATCAGAAACATACCATGAAAAGTTATTCAGTAATTTATCTTTGAGTGATTCCGGGCCGCTCCAGGCCATGAAGGTATATACTTTCTGATCCATTCTGAACAGAATCTGCAGGATAGGTATGATCAATCCGAAAGAAAACAGACTCAGTAATGTAGATAGGATATTAAAAAAAATATTCAGCGTAAGCAAATGCTTATAGGGCGCTACAAAGCGTCGTAGGACTTTAATAAAATCTTTCATTTATGATAAAGGATACATTTGGCGGCAAATATACGCCAAATGCATCCAATTTTAATCATAAACACTCAATTTCTTACTCTTTAGGCTCAGCCTTATACCCTGCTTTCGATACGATTTCAATCACCTCTTCTACCGGCAGATCGGTCGTGATTTCGAGTGTTTTATCCGGATCCTGCAGGTCGAACTTCCAGGTTCCCGCATTTGGATTCTCTTTTAACTTCTGATCAATCTTGGTTGTACATCCGCCACATTTGGCATTTGTTTTCAGCTTATACGTCTTCATATCTCATTAAATTAATTCGACATCTTATTTTTATCTCAGAATTTACTCCATTTGAGCCGCAAACTGTTCAGTACCACCGATACCGAGCTGAAAGCCATCGCCCCGCTGGCAATCATCGGGTTGAGCAACGGGCCTCCCACCAAAAATAATATCCCCGCAGCCAACGGTATGCTTATCAGATTATAAATCGAAGCCCAGAACAGATTCTGATAAATCAGCCGTACCGTTTTCTTCGAGAGGGTAAATGTCTTGGGCAATAACAGTAAGTCGGAGGTGATTAACGTAACCATGGCAATATCCATTGCGATATCCGTACCCTTTCCCATCGCGATACTTACATCGGCGCGAGCCAGTGCCTGCGAGTCGTTAATACCGTCGCCCACCATCGCCACCTTCTTACCGGCCGCCTGCAATTCCATGATATACGCTTCTTTATCGTCGGGCAATACTTCCGCCTTAAAGTGCTCTATATTGAGTGTTTCGGCCAATGCCGCAGCTGTGCGCGTAGCGTCGCCCGTAAGCATATGTACCTCAATCTGCATCGCTTTCAGCTGTTTGATCGCTTCGGCGGTAGTTGCTTTCAGCATATCGGCAATGGCGATAATGGCAATCAGCCGATTGTTTTCGCCAAAAAACACCACGCTCTTACCCGCTTCCTGCCAGGTATGAATCTGCTCTTTCTGCTCTTCTGTCAGTTCGCAATAATTGCTTTCGAGCAGGTTGCGACTACCCGTCCAGAACAGATTCCCCTCCACCTCGGTCTGTATCCCTTTGCCCGTGATACTGTCGAAAGAGGTGATCGGGTAGGGAGTTGCCTTATCACTGAGGTAAGTGACAATCGCCTCGGCCAGCGGATGCTCCGATTTCTGTTCCGAAGCCAGCAGAATCGATTTATCGTGCTCGTTTTCGGGCACTACCCATAAAATATCGCTTACCCGAGGCATCCCTTCGGTTAGGGTGCCGGTTTTGTCGAGGACGATGCAATTGATGCTTCTCATTTTTTCGAGCGCCACGGCGTCCTTAATCAGAATATGATGTTCGGCTCCTTTGCCGATACCTACCATCAAAGCTGTAGGGGTAGCCAATCCGAGTGCGCACGGGCAGGCGATCACCAATACTGACACGGCCGATAGAATGGCGTATGACAGTGAGCCCACGCCCCCGAATATGATCCAGATGATAAATGTCAAGATGGCCAGCCCGATTACGATCGGCACGAAAATCCCCGCCACCTTATCAACGATGCGCTGTACCGGGGCTTTGCTGCCCTGCGCTTCCTGCACCATGCGGATAATGCGCGCCAGCAACGTGTCGGCACCCACTTCGGTCGCTTCGAGCGTAAAGGCGCCCTTTTGATTGATCGTACCCGCAATCACCTTGTCATCCGCTTTTTTCTCAACCGGAATCGGTTCGCCGGTAATCATGCTTTCGTCCACGAACGAATAGCCCGATTTAACCACACCGTCTACCGGTATTTTTTCACCCGGCCGCACGGCTACGATATCGCCCGGCTTGATAGAAGCGATTGGCACCTCTTTCTCTTCGCCGTTTACCACCACCCGCGCCGTTTTGGGTTGAAGCCCCATTAATTTGCGTATCGCGCTCGATGTATTGCTTTTGGCTCTTGCCTCCAGTAGTTTTCCCAATAAGATAAAGGCGATGATAACGGCCGCCGCTTCATAATACACATGCGCCTCGAGCCCCCGATGGGTCCAAAACTCAGGATATACCGTGTTGAACAAACTAAACAGAAAAGCGATCGCGGTACTCAGTGCTACCAGCGTATCCATGTTCGCTTTTTTATGCTTGAGCTGCTTCCATGCGTTTACAAAAAAACTTGCGCCGAAATAAAACAGGAAGGGGAGGCATAACGCCATTTCAACCCATTTCAGCCAGTCTATCTGCATGAAAAACATCCCCATAATCATCAACGGTATCGCTACCAACCATGCGCCTATTGTTTTTATCTTTAGCTCATGGTAATGTTTTTGCTCGGAGGCTTCCTGTTTTTCAACCGCGTTTTCATCCTCGACAATCAGGTCGTACCCGATAGAGCGCACCTCTTGCTGTAATTGTTGCAACGTAATCTTTTTCGGATCAAACTCCACTTGCAATGTGTTGGAAGCGAAATTGACTGACGCGCTTTTTACACCCGCAAGTTTTCGTACATGTTCTTCCACATTGACGGCACACGATGCACAACTCATCTCAAGCACCGGCAGATTCTTCGATACCATCTTTTCCATACCTTCGTTTACTCTTTCTATTTTAACGCATTAAAGGGAAAAGAGTTTTGAAAAGATGATTGGAAGAATTTTGAAAAGAATAAAATTTGGTAATCAATAGCGTTGTTCCAGTATGTCTGGCTATGGCCGCCGGGACGGGGCAGATAATCATGAGCTATTGTTACAAAGTTAACCGGGTATTTCTGATTGCAATCAGCAGTCCAACCACTTCCGAGTAGTTGGCTTGTCCGGAAGGAATATTATTCCCTTTCAGATACGCTTCGTAGAGCCAGTCCTGTATGTTTCCCAACCGTTCGGAATAAAGAGCCTGCCAGTGCTCCCTGCTTTGGCGATACAGGGCGATGATTTGCGGATCGATCCGCTCAATGAATTGACGGTATGCCGGTTCGGGCAGATTCTTATAGGCGTTCGCCAGCACATACGGCAGTATCGAATAGTATCCGCTAAAACGTACGCCCGCATTTTCGGATCGGGTGGTGATCAGATAGGCATAGAGGTTTGCTTCGGCTTCTGAAGTGATGCCGGCCAGGTGGCCCAGTTCGTGAGCCGTTACGGCCGGACGCTCATGAGGCAAGAAGCGCGGATTGACATGCGACTCGGCGAAAAAAGGTCCGTAATATCCCCGGATTCCCATGGAGGCATAAAGTGTGCCGAACAGCATGGGCTTTACAGTGGCCGAGGCGGGGAGCGCCGGAAAATTAAATTGTGCCCGCACCGGTTGTTCGGCTGCTCTGATCAGCGAATCGAGTTGAGCCGCCTTGTATTGGGGTACCACCGTATACGATTGATTCAGTAAATCGGTATATTCCGACAGAAATGCGCGGAATTGCGCCGAATCGTAAGCAACGGGGGTGAGCTGATTGCGTGTCATGAAATCGGGTGCGAAATAATTGATACCCCAAAGGGCATAAAAGGCGATGTAAACCCAGCCCAACCCGAATACGAGTGCAAAGAAACTCTTCTTCCGGGTAGTTCTGAAAAAGAGACAGACGATACCGATTATAACACCGACAATGGCGCCCACAATGAAAAGATCGTAAAGCGAAAACGGGAAAAACGAAGAGAATCCGTTCATCGCCGTGCGGATAAGCGGATAAATATGATTGGCATAAAAATGGCTCAGGGCCGGTATTTGCTGAAACAATATAATGATTATGAATCCGCACAAGAGGCAGATTGCTTTTCGGAGGTAAGGTTGCATAGTAGAGTTGTTATTAAATATTTATGTCGAACAGGGTATTGTGATAAAAAAAATCACAGATTACATAAAAATGGTTACTTTTGTTTATAAGAAAAAATTATTTACTCAATTATTTGTTACAACCATGAAGCATTATGCCCTATCTATCATGATGTTATTGAGCGGAATATCTCCGCTGGCGGCTCAGGATACACCCAAAACCAAAGTGATTGCACACCGTGGATACTGGGATTGTCCGGGATCGGCCCAAAACTCTATTTCTGCTCTTCGCAATGCCGCAGAGGCCGGTGTATATGGGTCGGAATTCGATGTGCAGATTACCGGCGACACGGTAGCTATCGTAAACCACGATAATACGATCGATGGTATTTTGATTGGCGAAACTCCTTTCCGTAAAATCAAGAAAGTAAAACTTAAGAACGGCGAGAAGGTTCCTACTCTCAAACAATACCTAAAGACCGGCAAAAAGTATCCTGCTCTGAAAATGATTCTCGAAATTAAGCCTCATCCAACTCAGGTTCAGGAAAAAGCTGCCGTAGCCCAGGTGGTGAAGTTAGTGAAAGAACTTGATATGGAAGATCAGGTAGAGTATATTTCATTCAGTAAATATATCTGTGAGCAACTGCACGAAGCGTTGCCGGAAGCTCAGGTTGCCGTATTGACGGAACATGTAACGCCTCAGCAGGCGAAAGAGATCGGTCTGACCGGTGTGGATTACCATTATGACGTATTTCGTAAGAACCCCGCGTATATGGGATACTGTAAGAATGCCGGACTTACTACCAATGTATGGACGGTAAACAAACCGGATGTGATGCAGGAGTTTATTGATTTGAATGTAGATTATCTGACAACTGATAAACCGGCGGAAGCTCAGAAGCTAGTGGATCAGAAACATAAAAAATAAGCGATCTTTTTGCTCTTTGTTATATAGCCTTCAACAAGCTGCCGAGGCAGTTGGTTGGAGGTTGTTTTTTTATCAGAGAGGTCGGAATGATCTATTTTAGCCCACCCCGATAAACCGTTGGGATTAAGTGTCTTCTTTTTTTCGTCTAACAAGGAAAAATTTTATCCGCTTGTCAAAAACAGATCCGTTGCTTGTACTTCTGTGTGTTCCCCATGAGGCACAGATGTGTGCCTCATGGGGAACATATCTGTGCGTCTTGAGGGGCGGTAGTGTGCGCCAAGACGCACACATCTGCCCTTCATGGCGCACTCTTAGGCCCTTGATGGAGCAAAAAGCAGCTCCGCCCGAATCAAACACGGAGGTACATGCCTCCCTTTAAAACAGTATAAGCACCCATTTGAAGCGGTACAAGCGCCCCTTTGGAGCGGTACAAGCGGGGATTATATGGGTAATTTAAATAGAAATATATTTTCATTATAGTTGGTTAAACTTTTTGTAATTTTATGCGTCAAAAGCAGATACGCTTTTCGTTGATCATAAATCCCCGTGCATGAAGCATTTTTTCTTACCCATCTTATTTTTTCTTATCAGTATCCCGGTTCTGTTTGCTCAATCGGTTAAAGAATCGGTCATTACCGGTTCTGTCGTAGAGGAGGTGGGCAGTTATCCCCTCGAACAAGCTACCGTGCGGTTATTGTCGCTGCCCGATAGTGCATTGGTTCAGGGTACGGTCAGCGGTACGGAGGGCAAATTTTCTCTTTCGGTACGCAAGGCGGGTAAGTTTTTGGTGAGCGTGTCGTTTATCGGATTTGAAACGTTCTACAAAGAGGTGGTGTTGCCCGCAGCGGGTGGGCGCCTCGCTTTGGGAACCATAAAAGTGAACGAAAACACACTGGTACTGGGTGAAGCGGTAATTGAAGGAAAAGTGCCCGATGTGGTGCTTAAAGAGGATACGATAGAATATAACGCCGATTCGTATAAACTATCGTCGAATGCGATGGTTGAGGATCTGATTAAAAAACTGCCGGGTGTAGAGATCGACCAGGACGGCAATATCACGGCCGGAGGTAAAGTGATTTCGAAAATACTGGTAGACGGAAAAGAGTTCTTCGGGAAAGATGTGGCAGTGGCCTTGAAAAATATCAATGTGGAAATACTGGATAAGCTGCAGGTGATTGACCGTAAATCGGAAGAGGCCCGGCTTACCGGAGTGGATGACGGCGAGGAGGAGAAAGTGATTAACCTTACCGTGAAGGAGGGGATGAAAAAAGGTTGGTTTGGTAACGCTTCGGGCGCATATGGCAATAAAGACCGGTATGAAGGGTATGCAATGGTAAACCGTTTTGTGGGGGATAATCAGTATTCAATGCTGGGCGGTCTCAATAATACCAACAATTCGGGTTTTTCGGATATGGGCACGGCGATGTATTCTGGTTCGAATATGCAGGGCGGAGCGGGAGGCGGGCTGACCACTTCGGGCTATCTGGGGAGTAATTTCAACTACGGAAGCGAAGAGAAGCTGAGCTTAAACGGAAATATCATGGCATCGGGATCGAACGATGACGTAACGCGAAAAACATGGCGTGAGAATTTATTGTCAAATCGCTCTACTTTTTATAATCAGCAATTCGACGGCTTTTCACGAAGCCGCAATCTGGGAGGCGATCTGCGCTTGCAGTGGCGTATCGACAGCCTGACTCGTTTGGAGTTTACCCCTTCGCTTCAGTACAATACCTCTTCTTCACATAATGAAAGCCTGTATGATACTCAACGGGAAGACAGTACATACATAAACCGTGGAAATGACAACAAAGAGACGGATCGCGACGGATGGAATTATTCGGCCCGTATTTCGGTATCGCGTGCTTCCGCCCGAAAAAAAGGGCGAAAAGCCAGTATTTCATTTTTATGGGGTGGTAATATAAACAATGGCACTTCTTATCAGCGCTCTTTTACCCGGTATGGGGATGAGCGGGTGGAAAACGAGGCGGTTCGTGATACGGTGGTCAACCAGAAGCAAACTGAAAACGGCGATAGGCAGAACTTCAGAATTCGCCTCTCTTACGTTGAGCCATTCGGAAACAATAATTTCCTGCAGATGGCATATACGCTCAATCATACGCGTAATACTTCCGAGCGCTATTCCTACAATTGGCTGGAAGATGAGCTGCAATATAGCTCGGCTTTCGATTCGACCTATAGCGACCGCTTTAAAAACGCTTTTCTAAACCAAAGCCTTAATTTGAATATCCGCTCTGTCCGGAAAAAATATAATTACACGGTCGGGCTAAGTCTCGATCCGTCGATAATGCATTCTGTTAATTATTTGGATGAGGATCGCTCGTTCGACCGGACGGTATTCAATCTGGGGCCGAACGGAGAGTTCGTTTATTTGTGGAGCAAGCATCGTAACCTGCGGGTGCAGTACCGGGGGCGGACGCAGCAACCGAGCATTAACCAGTTGCAACCGTCGAAGAATATTACCAATCCGCTCTATGTGCGCGAGGGTAATCTTGATCTGAAGCCCAACTATGTGAGTAATTATACCATCAGATATAATCAATATGATGCTGAAACCCAGCGTTCGCTGCAAGGGATGATACAGGGGCGCTTCATAATGAACAGTATTGTAAATCAGACCACCTATAATGATGCAACGGGGGTGCAGACCACCAAGCCTGTCAATGTAAACGGTGTCTGGTCGATAGAGGGGATGAACATGTTTAATACGCCATTGAGGAATAAGCGGTTTCAGCTCAGCAACAATATCAATATCTCTTATAACCGGCAAATCGGTTTTATCAACAGTCAGAAAAACAAGGCGCATACATTCGCGATGAATGATCACCTGAGCTTTCGCTATAACTCAGACCTGTTTGACGCCGGTATCCGTGGCAATTATTCGTTTTCGGGAACCAATAACACCATCGCCTCGAAAAAGGATCAGACGGTTATGAATTACGGAGCTACGACGAATGTGTTGTTTTATTTGCCCTGGAATATTACGGTAGGGTCTGATTTTACTTATAAGGGAAATAAGGGGTACTCGGCTTCGGTGGCGCGCGAAGAGTGGCTTTGGAACTTGCAGGCCAATGTGGAGTTTTTACGAAATAAGCAGGCTACCGCATTTTTACGGGCGTATGATTTGCTGCATCAGCGGTCTACCTTATCGCGCAGCGTAACTGCCAATTATATTGAAGAGATCGAATCGAATCTGCTGACCGATTATTTCATGATCGGATTTTCTTACCGCTTCAATACGATGGGAAAAGGGGGGCCTGCTTCGGGCGCACCCAAACGGAAGGGACAACCGATAAAAAGCAGAAAGAATCGCTAAAAGATTGATATTTGATTAAGTTTCTTTATTTTAGCTATTCAGAATTAAAAATAGTATCTATGGATGGTTTCGAAATCACGGACTGGATTTATTATCTGATGATTATCATTTATGTGATAACCATTATGGGGACAGTTGTGGTGGTGATTTCAGAAAACCGGAATCCGCTTAAATCAATTGCCTGGATTGTTGTGCTGCTTTTTTTTCCTGTAGGAGGATTGATTTTCTATATTTTCCTGGGAAGGGATTTCCGCAAGCAACGAATGATTTCGCGAAAGAGTTTGAAAAAAATAAACCGCTACTCTTTTACGCATCAAACTCATCCCAGTTTACTCAATTTGCCGGTAGCCTCCAGTCAGGAGGTTGAGTTGCTTTATAATGTGAATCATGCAAAGCTGTATGCCGGTAATGAGATAGAGATATTTACGCAGGGTAAACCGTTTTTCGAATCGCTTTTTCAAGAACTGGAAAAGGCCACCAAATTCATTCACCTCGAATTTTATATTTTTCAGAACGATACGCTGGGCAACCGGATGAAAGATTTGCTGATACGCAAGGTTTCTGAAGGGGTGGAAGTGCGGGTTATTTACGACGACGTAGGGTGTTGGAGTGTGAAAAATATATTTTTTCAGGAGATGAAGGCGGCGGGAATTCAGGTGAGTGCATTTCTGGAAGTACGCTTTCCTGCTTTTGCTAATAAAATCAATTACCGCAACCACCGTAAAATCGTAGTGATTGATGGTGTAACGGGGTATATCGGGGGAATGAATATCGCCGACCGTTATCAGGACGGGTTGCCGTGGGGCATCTGGCGTGATACACAGATCCGGATAGACGGGCCTGCGGTGCAGGGATTACAGACTGCGTTTTCAGTAGACTGGTATTTTACCGATAAGCAGCTGTTGTGGGACAGTCGTTACTTTCCGGAGGTACAGAATTGCGGTAGTGTGTCGGTACAGATCGCTACGAGCGGACCGATCGGCGAATGGAAGGAATTGATGCTGGGAATCTTTAAGGCGATATCGATTGCCAAGCAGTACGTGTATATACAGACACCCTATTTTTTGCCTACCGATGCCCTGATGCTGGCGATGCAGGCAGCGGCATTGTCGAATGTAGATGTGCGGTTGATGATTCCTATCCGTTCAGACACTCATTTGGTACAGATCGGTACTTATTCGTATGTTCGCTCTATGTTGAAAGCGGGGGTAAAGGTTTATTTTTATGAACCGGGCTTTTTACATGCGAAGATGATTGCGATTGACGATGAGTTTTGTACGGTGGGATCGACAAATATGGACTTTCGGAGTTTCGAACATAATTTCGAGGGGAATGCCTTTATCTATGATAGGCAGGTAACCCGGCAGATGAAAAACATATTTTTGCGCGATCAGCAGAATTGCAAGCGCATGACGCTGCGGGAGTGGAATAGCCGGCCGATACGGCAAAAAGCCTTCGAGTCGGTGATTCGGTTGTTTAGTCCGATGTTATAGGGATAGAATAAAAGTATAAATAAAAGCCCGGGTGGATCATTGTCCGCCCGGGCTTTCATCATATTATGGGTTCGCTCTTTTTACTCAGCGCTTTCTGTCTGCTCTTCATTTTCATTCTCTTCCTCTTCTTCACCTTTCAGACTGAAGAAGCTGAAGTTAACGCTGCCATATGTACGAAGTTCGTCAAATTCGGGCATATCGGAAAAATCGTTTTTCTTAGAGTGTTCTAAAATGAACAGACCATCCTCTTTCAGCAAACCGGCTTTGAAAATTAATTCAGGAATTTTTTCCAGTTCGGGCAGATCGTAAGGGGGATCGGCGAAAATAAAGTCGAACTTTTCGCGCGATGAAGCAATAAACCGGAATACATCGCCCTTGATCGGCAGGATGTTGTCGTCTTTAAGCTCACGGCTTACTTTGCGGATAAAGTCGTATTGAGTGTTGTGTTTCTCAACGCTCACCACCTGTGCGGCTCCACGCGAAAGCAATTCGAAGCTGATGGCTCCCGTACCTGCGAACAGGTCGAGTGCTTTCAGATCTTCAAAATCAATCTGATTGTTTAATACGTTGAATAAATTCTCCCGTGCAAAATCGGTAGTGGGGCGTGCCTTGATGTTTTTGGGTACATCAAAACGACGACGTTTATATTTTCCGCTGATTATACGCATAAAGGTAAAGCTATTAAATCGAAAGGTGCGTTGAGGCTCTCCTTTCCGAGATTAAACATTTGGGCCGGGAACACTACCGGAGTGATCGACCCGATATAAATATTGAGTAAAGAGGTTATTTCGCCAATCGTATTCTGATCACCGGTCAGTTGCAACGAGTCGGAAAGCTGATTCATCCGGATACTTTTCCAGGCGGCGAGTATGTAGTATGCCGCATCTTCAGGAGTACGATATACAAAAGAGTTCGCCAACCGGAGTTTCCCTTTGCTGAAACACAACAGATCGAGCATTCCGTTGCGCAACTGGCAGATCATCTTATCCGAATTGCCCATCTTGCTTTTGATGGTAAAATATTCGATCAGGATGCTCTGATGATGATGGAACGTGACGTTTGAAAATGTGCGGCTCAGAAAGCCGTATACATCCTCCTCTATTCCATAAACATTCACGGCATTTGTATGTTCAAGATGGTCTGTAAGAATTTTTTCGCGTCGGGGCGTGATGGTGAATTCGTAAAACATGCTGCTTTTGTCGGCATCGTAAATTTCCGTAGGAATCAGTGAGAACCGATGGGAAGCTACGATAATATCGATCTGGCGGTAAGGATATAACAATTCTTCTTGTTGCAGGATGCTTTCTTCAAGGGCAGCCAGATAATTGGCTGAGGAGCCGAAATGAAAATATTCGTAGCGATACGAATTTTCCGTCAGTACATTATGTATAGAAAAAGAAAATCCATCCGGCATCAACCGGATGGATAATGTATATTCTTTACTACTTTCGTAATCCATGATTACTCCCAGTTACCGGCGTTGTTGTTAGGCTCAACGATAGAACCAACCTGTAGTCCCGGATATTTGTCTGTTTTCTTAGCACGGTCAGAGATATTAACGATCTCCTGTTTGTCAAGACCATTCAGGTAAACAGTGTAAGGAGTTTTTGCTTCGAACAATTTCATTACATAACCAGAAGCATTCAATACTTCACCTGTAGCCATTTCGAACTGAGCTTTTCCGTTAGAGAACGGAATGAAGCGAAGTGAATCGGCAACAAATGAACGGCCAAAGATTGTATCTGCTACATTCACGAAGATTGTATCACGACGGAAGTTCTCAAGACCATTCTTAACGATTTCGTCCTGTTTTCCTTTTTTCAGGATTTCCATCGCTTTCTTTTCTGTCAAACCGGCTTCCAACTGAACATCTGTCAGGGAACCTTCTTTCACTACAAATGGAAGTTTTCCGTTTTTAACGAAATCGATCAATGTATCGAAACTTGCAGTATAGCCTCCGTTCAGGTTACGATATTCAATCTGTGCTTTACGAATGTTGATCAGACGCTGAATGGTAGCTTTATCGCGGAGTCCTTTTTCATGTTCAAAACGAATAGGTCCCATGATGCTCTCCACACATAGATACCCCATAACTCCAATAGCAACTACTAATAATAATTTAAATAAACCGTTCATGGCTAAGTATTGTTATTTTTTTTGATTGTTTCTACGGGCAAATTTAAAAAAGAAAAATTGTAAACACTATATTTAGCCATATTTTTATTGATTAATTTATGATAATCGACCTCCTGAAAGAGAGAGTAGTACAGAATCTGCCATTTATACCTAACTCACAGCAGGATCTGTTAATCACTAATCTGTCTGAATTTCTGATTTCAAATCAGTCGGATGCTGTTTTTTTAATGCAGGGATATGCCGGTACCGGGAAGACTTCGCTGGTAGGTGCATTGGTTAAGACATTAACAGAATTAAACCAAAAAACCGTCCTTTTAGCTCCTACCGGACGGGCTGCAAAAGTATTTTCTTCCTATGCGGGACATCCGGCGTTTACCATTCACAAGAAAATTTATCGTCAAAAGGCTTTCTCGGTAGATATGGAGGGGTTTCAGATCAGCGACAATCTACAGAAAAATACACTGTTTATTGTGGATGAGGCTTCCATGATCTCAAATTCGTCTGATGGCTCTTCGTTCGGGACGGGGCGTTTGCTGGATGATCTGATTGAATATGTTTTTGGCGGAGAAAATTGTAAACTGCTTATTCTGGGCGATATCGCTCAGCTCCCTCCCGTGGGCCAGATTGCAAGTCCGGCGCTTCAGCCACAAACACTGCGTGCTTTCGGGCTGCATGTTTCTTATTATTGTCTTACCGAAGTAGCTCGTCAGGCAAAGGATTCGGGTATTCTCTTTAATGCCACCCGGCTGCGTGAATTGATGGAAAAGGGGGAGCCGTATGATTTGCCGCAATTAAAACTGGCGGGATTCAGTGATGTGCGTAAAGTTTCGGGTACCGAGCTGATTGAGGAAATTGATTGTGCGTATGGGCGCGACGGATTGGATGAAACGATTATCATCACCCGTTCGAACAAGCGGGCCAACCAGTTTAACATGGGTATCCGCAATCAGATTCTTTACCGCGAGGATGAACTCAACGGGGGAGATTTGTTGTTGGTTGCCAAAAACAACTACCACTGGGGGAAAGACGTTAAGGAGATCGATTTTATAGCCAACGGCGATATAATGGAGGTGAAGCGCGTACGCCGTATTCAGGAGATGTATGGATTTCGTTTTGCGGATGTCGAGGTGCGGTTTCCCGATTATGATGTAGAACTGGAGGTGAAAATCATCCTCGATACGCTTCATTCGGAGGCGCCGGCGCTCTCGCTTGAAATGAATCAGAAACTTTTTGAAGAGATCTATGCCGATTATGAAGGAATTCCTTCACAGCGCGAACGTATTCGCAGAGTGAAGGAAGATCCGTTCTTTAATGCGTTGCAAGTAAAATATGCCTATGCCGTAACCTGCCACAAAGCGCAGGGTGGGCAATGGAAAAATGTATTTCTCGATATGGGATACATCAACAAAGAGCACCTGGGGCTCGATTTTTATCGCTGGCTCTATACCGCTTTTACCCGATCGACCGAAAATCTTTGGCTTGTGAATATTGCCGACGAGTTTATCGATCAATCCGCTCCAGCGTAACAAAGGTATAATCGAACCGGTTTTTTTCGTCGGCCGTATGTGCTTCGTGCGCTATCTCTTTCCATTCCGACTCGTTCCATTGCGGAAAGAATGTGTCGGCTTCATCAAACCGATGATGGATGAAGGTGAGGTACATGCGGTCGGCAATCGGAAGCGCGGCTTCATAAATCGAAGCTCCTCCGATAATAAATACCTCTTTGTCAGGGCCCGCTTGTTGTAGCGCTTCCTGCAAAGACGCGGTCATCACCGTATTCGGAAAACTCAAATCCGCATTACGGCTGATCACGATATTCTTCCGGTTGGGCAACGCTCCGTTGGGCAGCGATTCAAATGTTTTGCGCCCCATAATGATCGGATGGCCCGAAGTGATGTTTTTAAAGTGCTTCAGGTCGGCCGGCAGATAACACAGCAGATCTTGCTGATGGCCGATGGCAAGTCCTTCGGCGATTGCTACGATAATCGAAATCATACGGCTACCTCCCCTTTGATATGCGGATGCGGATCGTATCCTTCCAATGTAAAGTCTTCATAATCGAAATCAAACAGATCGGTAATCTCCGGATTAAGCTTCATGACTGGCAGCTGACGCGGTTCGCGGCTAAGCTGTAGTTTCACCTGATCCAGGTGATTGCTGTAGATATGCGCATCGCCCAGCGTATGTACGAATTCGCCCGGTTTCAGTCCCGTAGCCTGTGCCATCATCATTAGTAACAAGGCATACGAGGCGATGTTGAACGGCACGCCCAAAAAGATATCCGCGCTGCGCTGATACAATTGCAGGCTCAGTTTTCCGTCGGCTACGTAAAATTGGAAGAATGCGTGGCAAGGAGGTAGTTTCATCTCCGGAATATCCGCCACGTTCCATGCGCTCACGATAATACGGCGTGAATCGGGATTATGCTTGATCGTTTCGATCGCTTCTGCAATCTGGTCGATATGTCCCCCTTTATAATCGGGCCATGAGCGCCATTGGTAGCCATATACATGGCCGAGGTCGCCATTTTCGTCGGCCCATTCATTCCAGATACGCACACCGTGATCCTGCAGATATTTTACATTCGTATCTCCTTTCAGAAACCACAACAATTCGTAGATAATAGACTTTAGGTGTAACTTTTTGGTGGTTACCATCGGAAATCCTTCCTCGAGATTGAACTGATCGTTCCCGTTCCGGTACGATCCTCTTTGTGTACACCTTCGTCCAGTACACGCTGTAATAAATCAAGATATTGCTTCATGATGCGTTATTCTTTTTTTTTGCGACAAAAGTACGAAAACTATTTCTCAAACAATATGTATCTTCGCAGAACTTAAACCCTTAATAAGAGGAAATGGATTCTATTAAAGAGATTTATCGTATTGGCCGTGGGCCATCAAGTAGTCATACAATGGGGCCTAAGCGGGCTGCCGAACAATTCCTGACCATGTGCGAAGGGGTAGCTCGTTTTGAAGTGACCCTTTATGGAAGCCTTGCCGCAACAGGTAAAGGCCACATGACCGACGTTGCCATCCTGGATGTGCTGACTCTGGTTGCTCCTGTCGATCTGATTTGGGAACCGAAGGTGTTTCTTCCATTTCATCCGAACGGGATGAAATTTATTGCCTTCGATGCCGAAGGCAACGAAATGAAAGAATGGATTATTTACAGTATCGGGGGTGGAGCGCTTGCCAATGAAGAGAGCGAAGCGGAACCACAGAAGCCGGTATACGAAATGAATACGCTCCACGATATTCAGGTATGGTGTGAAGAGCATGGTTGCAGCTTTTGGGAATATGTAGAAAAACATGAGGGTCCCGAAATCTGGGATTATCTTCAGGAAGTATGGACTGTAATGGAAGCTGCCGTAGAGCGTGGCCTTGAAGCGGAAGGTGTATTGCCGGGCGGATTGGGTTTGCGTCGCAAAGCGTCAGATTACCTGATTCGTGCCAAAGGATATAAAGACAATATGAAAAACCGCGGTTTGCTGTATGCTTACGCATTGGCAACTTCGGAAGAGAATGCCGGAGGTGGCGAAATCGTTACTGCGCCTACGTGTGGGTCGTGCGGGGTAGTACCGGGTGTTCTTTATTATCTGAAGAAAACACGCGAATTCCGCGATTCACGTATTCTGCGCGCGTTGGCGACTGCCGGACTGATCGGTAGCGTGGTGCGCCAAAACGCTTCCGTATCAGGTGCGCAGGTAGGTTGTCAGGGCGAAGTTGGCGTGGCGTGTGCGATGGCTGCGGCTGCCGCTTGTCAGCTTTTCGGTGGTACGCCGGCTCAGATCGAGTATGCGGCCGAAATGGGATTGGAACATCACTTGGGCTTGACGTGCGATCCGGTTTGCGGATTGGTGCAGATCCCTTGTATCGAACGAAATGCCTATGCTGCTGCCCGTGCGCTCGACTGTAACATTTATGCTACGTTCTCCGACGGACGCCATCGTGTAAGTTTCGACAAAGTGGTTGAGGTGATGCGCCAGACGGGGCATGACCTGCCAAGCTTGTATAAAGAAACTGCCGAAGGTGGTTTGGCCAAAAATTATTATTCGCATAAACAGGATTAAAAAAATGAGGGACGCATCACACCATGCGTCCCTTATTTTTCTAATCCTGTTTATTTTCCTTTATACTGACTGGGCGACATGCCCGTATGTTGCTTAAAGTATTTTCCGAAAAAAGACTGATTGGCAAAATTCAGATCTTCGGCAATTTGCTGGATGCTGCGTCCTGAAGATTTTAGCAGGGTTTTAGCTTCCAGAATCACACATTCGTCAATCCATTGTCCGGCGAGTTTGCCGGAAGCCTCTTTTACCGCCGACGATAGGTATTTCGGCGTAAGGCAAAGCCGTTCGGCATAAAACGCAACGCTGCGTTCCTTTTTGTAATGATCAGCCACTTCCCGCATAAACCGTTCAAATAGTTCCTCTTTGCGGCTTTTTACCGGCTTTTCCACCCCGTGGTGGCGGCTGAAAAACATATTCACTTCATAAAAAAGAGCATGCATCAGGTGTTGAGCTATTTTTTTTCGGTATTCAATATCTTCCAGTTTAACTTTCCGATGTAGCAGAGAATGGTATTCGAGCATGATCTCTATTTCCAGAGGCGTCAGATCCGTAATCGGATTGTCTTTGAAATACAAGAATATGGAAAGTGCATTTTTGAAATCAATTTGCGCCTCCTCGAGGAATTTTCGCGAAAGCACTATGAAGCGACCGGAAAAGTCATCACTGATCCGGAAAATCTGCATGATTTGTTCCGGACGCATTACTCCTAACTGCTGTTGTTTCAACTGATATCGTTCGAGGTTGATACCTACCTCTAAAGTACCGGTGATGCATACTGCAAACATCACACAGTCAAGCCGTGTGGGATATTCGAAAACCGGAACTTTGTCAATCTCGCTGAATATTGCGAAATCGTTCGTAATAGTTTCGGCATCCGTAATCAGCTTAACTGTTTCGATATCAATTTTTTTTACCACGTTATCTTTCATAAAATCCGATAATGTTCTGAATTCATAAATGCGTTGTTGCAGGGAATTTCCCTGTGGGCATTCCCTGCAAACATAAATTTTTTTTATGAAAGATAAAAACAGTATTCTTTTATTCGCTTTATTCTTTCTTCAAAATGAGCGTGCCGGTTTGGGTCGGAACGAACATTGTCATGTTATTCGGATTGAATGATGCGCTATGTCCTAGGAAAGTAGTCATGTCGGTATAGAATAATCCGATTTCTTCAGGAGAAGTCATCATCCAGCTTCCTTTAATCGTAGTGGTTCCGGTCGCAGTGGTGATTTTTGCTGTAAAATCAAACGTGTTGGTCAGCGTTAAGGCAACCGTTCCTTTTGTAGCACCGACCAAATCCGCGTTCCAAGTTCCCGGCAATTCTTTCTGGCGTGTACAAACGGTTCCTTTTGCCAAATCGTTCACATACGTCACCACTAATTGTTTCGGATAATCAGTAGTTGGCTGATCGATGAAATAGCCATGGATCTTCGCTCTCAGTATCTCGCCAGCGTTGGTAATCTTGGTTTTATATTGGTCTGCCAGTTGTTTGTAAACGCCTTTGTCGGTAGCGATCGGTATGTTGGCTCCTGCCATGCAATCATAAAAAAGCGGCATTCCGTCGAGGATCTGAAAATCACCGGCAAAATAGAAATTCGATTCGGCGATATTCACCGGACCGATTCCTTGAAAGGTCGAGGCGGGTACCGGAGGAGTGAAGTTCGGGCTTTGTTGATTCTGAGCCGGAGTCTGATTCATAGGAGTGGACGAACCGGTCGTCATGACAGCACTACTGCCGCAAGCACTCAGTACAATGAGTGAAATAAAAATAAGTTTTCTCATAAGTGCAGGTATAAATTGATTTATAGAAACAACAATTCAATAAAATAAAGGTTGGATAATCGTATGTTTTTCTACCGGGCCTTTCCCTGCGACTTTACCCCTTCGATTCTCTGTTTTACAACTTCGGGGTCGCCTAAATAATAATCTCGGATAAACTCATTGTCGTCAGAAAACTCAAATACATACGGAATTCCGGTAGGAATATTGAGGGCGGCTATCTCGTCGTCCGGGATATGTTTAATCAACTTCACCAATGCGCGTAAGCTGTTGCCGTGGGCCGCTACCAGTATTTGCGCATCGGGCCTTGTCTTTTCGAGTATCTCTTTTCTCCAATAAGGGGTAACCCGGATGAAGGTGTCTTGCAGTGATTCGGTACGCGGCAGTTCTTTATCCGGAATAATGCGGTAGCGAATATCGAAGCGCGGATTGCGCGGATCCTCCTCCGAAAGCGCGGGGGGTGCTACGGTATAGCTCCGACGCCATATTTTCACCTGTTCTTCACCATATTTGGCAGCCGTTTCCGCTTTGTTCAGCCCTTGTAGCGTACCATAGTGTTTTTCATTCAGACGCCAGCTTTTTTCTACCGGAATCCAATCCTGATTCATCTCATCGAGCACGATGTCGAGCGTCTTGATCGCCCTTTTCAGAAAAGAGGTATATGCCCGGTTAAATATAAAACCGTTTTTCATCAATGTTTGGCCTGCCTCTTTCGCTTCCTTCTTTCCTTGATCCGAAAGATCTACGTCGGTCCAGCCGGTAAACAGATTCTCCTTATTCCAGATGCTTTCGCCATGGCGCAATAAGACAATAGTCTTCATATCCAGATATGTTTTTGATTAATAAAGCCTCTATACTACTATATAGAATAAACATATACAGAATAAACAAAAAGAATCAGTTTTGGTTGAAAGCGGAGGTCAAAGCTGTCGAAGCGGGTATAAAAAAATCCGGGCAGATTATCATCCGCCCGGATCAGAATAAGAGGCTTTTAAGAGTTCCTCTCCATTCGGTTTATTTTACTTTCTTCAGAATCTCTTCCACCTTGTCCGGAGTAACGCCGGCCTCACCCAGTTTCCAGCCTCTTTGTTTGAAGCGGCCTACGATGGTATGGATTGTTTCTTCGCCAATATGGTGTTCCGACAAGCGGGTACGTATTCCCAGCGAACGGAAGAATTCCTCCGTTTTGCGGATCGCTGCGTTGATGCGTTCATCTTCGCTACCTTCGCGCACATCCCATACACGCTCTGCGTATTGAAGAAGCTTGGTCCGTTTTTCATTACGCAATACATCCATTACCCCCGGATAAACAATCGCAAGCGTTACGCCGTGATCCAATCCGTGAAGCGCGGTCAGCTCATGGCCGATCATGTGGGTCGTCCAGTCCTGATCCACACCCATCGCGATAAATCCGTTAAGAGCCATCGTTGCCGTAAGCATAAAGTTTGCACACAAATCGTAGTTCTCCTGATTCTTCATCAGCTGCGGAGCGATTTCAATCAAAGTCTGCAATAATCCTTCCGCCCAGCGGTCCATTACATAGGTGTTGATATCGGTTGTCAGGTATTGCTCAAGGGTATGTGCGTAAGTATCCACGATACCGTTGGCTACCTGGCGTTGTGGCAGCGAATAGATAACGGTCGGGTCCAGAATCGAGAACAACGGATAGTTGTACGGGCTCATGAAAGCGAATTTCTCATTGCGTTCGCGGCGTGAAATCACCGCTCCGTTATTCATTTCAGATCCCGTAGCCGGCAAAGTCAATACCGTAGCCAAAGGCAATGAAGGGCCGATCAAAGCCGGATTTAGCATAAACTCCCACGGATCGCCGTCATACAGCGCTCCTGTAGCAATAAATTTCGTTCCGTCAATAACAGAGCCACCACCCACGGCAAGCAGCATATCTACTTTTGTTTCCTTACAGATGCCGATCGCTTTAATCAGTGTGGCATAATCGGGGTTCGCCTCGATACCGCCAAATTCGATTACGTCATACCCGATCAAGGCATCTTTTACCTGATCGTAAACACCGTTCTTAAAGATTGAGCCACCTCCGTAGGTAAGCATGATCTTAGTTCCTTTTGCGATCTGTTCGGGCAGACGGGCTATTTGTCCTTGTCCGAAGATCAACTTTACCGGATTTTGAAATTCAAAGTTATTCATAAGTCTATGTTTAGAGAAAAACAGATTACCCTACTAAGTTACATTTTTTTCTTTTCTTTTTGAATAACCGTATTCTGTTTATTCGATGTCAGGGCCACCGAACTCCGACCGGCCATAATACCCAGTCCCCCTTTTATATTTGAATATACCCGGATCGGCTCGCCAAGCCCGGCGTTAACCAGATCCGCGTTGAAATTGTTTTCCCGTGCCTGCAGCGTATACCAGTACTGGTAGTATTCGTATGAAAGGTGCGACAATACCGAGCGGCCGTTATCACCTTTTTGCCCCCATAAGAGCTTTAATTGCAACGTATATTCGCTGTCTTTAAATAAATCGTCCGTAAAGGCGCGTTCATATCCATCCAGATAATCATATCCCATGATTTTATCGAAAGCGGAGAGCTGAGCGCTGAATATCGGTTCTTTTATAAAATCAAGCGTTACGGGGATCCATTCCTCCTCAAGCGATTCTTCTATCCGCACCATAAAGTAATTCTGCTCTTTCTCTTTATCCTGTATTTTCATTTTATAGTTGATATCACCCTGTATATAATGTTCAACATCTTCATATTGAAGGGTGTCGATTTTTACGATTCGTTCAAAATCGAGCAGAGTGGGCATTTCCGGAATGCGCGTCGTACCCTCTGCCGATTTGAATCCGGCTGTTTCGGCCACGATACGCAGTTCGTCGCCCACTAGTGGAATATAGGTGCCGGCATATTTTTTACGAAGCTTATCGCTGGTGTCGTCGGTCGGCTGTAAGGTTTCGTGCCACGTACCGTTTACATACAAGTTTACCTGAAAATCCATCGCCTGTACGTCGGGTCTCGGATCGGAGTAAAACCAAGTACGCGATAACGAAGCCTTTACCGGGCTGCCGGTTTCCGGCAAACAATTGATTACGATTTTCGGGTCGGGGCGCAAATGGTCGAGATTGACAATCTCTTCACAACCTGTCAGAAACAGCGCGGCCATACAAAGCAGTATCTGAAATAATAGAGACTTCATCATTTTAAAATTTATAAGTATAAGATACGGTTGGTATAATCGGGAAATAGCTCATCTGTTTGAATCTCGGAAAACTCTGGTGATTCACTGTTTTTGATGACTGGTACACCATAAACGGGTTCATCCTGTTATATGCATTATAAATACTGATATTCCAGATACCCATCCGGTTTCTCTTTTTCGGGCGATATACGTTCAGCCCCAGGTCGAGCCGGTGATAGGCCGGAAGCTGATAATTATTACGCTCGGTAACATACTCAATCTCTCCTCTGTTGCTGTAATCAATTTCTTCAAACTCTACATAGCGCTCCAACGGAAGTGTCGTACGGTTGCCCGACGCATAGCTCCATGCCGCAGTGATCTCTACCAGCGGATTGATTTTATGCATTACCACGATGTTGAACTTATGCCTGTTGTCATACCGCGACCGAAACATTCGTCCCTCATTGATCTCGTCGAATTGGCGATCCGCCCACGATAAGGTGTAGCCGGCCCATCCCGTAGTGCGGCCGCTCTCTTTCCGTACCATCCATTCTACGCCATATCCTCTCCCTTTTCCGCCGGTTAATTTACTTTCCCATTCAACCGTACCCGGCACAAATGAAAAACCGTCTTTGTAATCGAGCAGGTTATTTAACTTCTTGTAATATCCTTCTGCCGAAAACTGCCATGTAGAATTGAGCGTATAATAGATTCCGGCAGACACCTGATCCGATAGCAACGGCTTCAGTTTGGCCGTTACCGGCATCCACGAATCGGTAGGCAGATTCAGAAAACTATTGCTCAGCTGATGTACGTATTGTGCCATCCGTGCATATGCCGCTTTCACACTGATATTGCTTCCGGCAAGCCAGCGTACGGATGCGCGGGGTTCGGCGTTGAAAAAGGTTTTGCCCGAAGTGGTAAAAGTCGACAGGCGTATCCCTCCGTTTATCAGGACGCGAGGGTGCAATGTCCAGTCGTCTTCCGCGTAAAGCGCACATTCAAACCCATGCAGCCGGTCGTTGCTCAGTATTTGAGGCTGTGAGCCGCTTTCGGGATTGGTGCCCTGAAAACGGGTAAACTCCGGGTTGAAAATATGATAAAGCAGATCTGCCCCGAAGCGCACGCGATGTTGTGAAAGGGGGCGATAATCGAAAGAGGAGCGTATCCCCATATCCTGTATTCCGTTGGTAGAGGTGTTTTCTGTTTTCTGAAAATCATAAGCCTCTTCTCCCGGACGTCCGGTTTGCGATTCGTTATAGTATTTCAGCTGTGAGTGATACCGGGTGTAAAGCGCCAACAGTTTTCCGCTGAGTTGTTCGTTATACCGGTGTTCCCATCCGGCGGTAGTCATCAGGTTTCCCCAGCGCATGCGGTTATTCATATCATTCATCGAGTAGTTCGACTCCGTAATCAAACTGAACTCTTTATATCCCGTATGAAACAGGTCGTTCCCCTGATAAATACTTACAAACAGTTTGTTCCGCTCATCTATCCGATGCGCTATTTTTCCGTTCAGATCATGAAACGCATAACGCATCCGGTATTTGTTGCCCTGTTTTTTCTGTGTTTTGTTTACGATAGCAATCGCCGGAGCGCTCAAAACGTCGAGCCAGGTGCGGCGCAACCCCAGATAGAACGTTGTTTTTTTATTAAACAAAGGGCCTTCGAGGCTCATGTTACCCGATATGAGTCCCAATGTGACGCTCCCTTTCAGCTTTTCCGAATTTCCTTCGCGTGTATGTAAATCCACTACCGACGAGAGACGCCCTCCGTAACGAGCGGGGAATCCTCCCTTGAAAAAATCCATTTCACTGATCGCATCCGGATTGAAAGCCGAAAAGACCCCTCCGATATGGTTGATCTGATAAATCGGATTCCCGTCGATTAGAAAAAGATTCTCATCATTTCCTCCTCCGCGCACATAAAGGCCCGCCGTACCCTCTGTTCCCATCGACACTCCCGGCGTAAGCTGCAGGGTTTTGATGATGTCCGCTTCTCCCAGCAATACGGGTGTCTGGCGCAGTGTTTTCGATGAAAACGACATTTTACCCATTTGTGACGAATGAACCTGCGAGGTTTCAGACAATGGTCTGCTCCGTACGATCACCTCTGTCAGGGCAGTGGTATCGGGCGATAGTTTAAAGTGAATTACCGTATCGTTTCTCAACGTAAGTGAGGGTAGTGAAAAGGGTTGATATCCGATAAAGGAGATTTGTAAGTTTGTTCTTCCGCCACGCAGGCGTAAGTTATATGCTCCGTTTGCATCCACGGCAGTCCCATGTCCCGATTCTTTATCATAAACCGAAGCTCCCGCCAGTTCCATGCCATTGTTGGCATCTCGTACACTTCCTTGTATCATCACGATCTCTTCGCGCGGTCGCAACACGATGATTTTTTGATTGATGGTAAACCGGATTGCGATTGGATCGAGCAGGCGCTGCAACAGCGATTCGATGTTTTCTTCGTTTGCGGCGAATTTCACTTTCCCTTTCTCTTCAAACAGATCGGAACGATACGAAAAGCGATAAGCACTATTGGCCTCGATTGCAGATAAAATTTCCGGATAACTTCCGGTTTGGCGCGCCAGCGATATCTTTTCGTCGGCATACAGGTATGTCGATCCGAAAAGAACACCCCACACCAGGGCTATTCTTATTAAATAAAGTCGCATGCTATTTCAAATTTAATGTTTGGGAGAGGTAATCGGTTTCGCCTTCAGGCGCACGCCCAATGTCTGATGAATGATGTTTAATGCTTCGCGTAGCGAGATGTCGCGCAATGTTGCCGTCAGTTTCAGCTTTGAGTCGGCCTCTTTTTTCGATGGAGAGGCATACTCGATCCGGCAGTTGTAATACGCTTCGAGTGTCGCGATCACCTCCGGTAGCGGTGTGTCGCGGAAATGCAGCTCCTTGGTTTTCCAAGCAATCCGGTTGCGCGTTTCCTCTTCAGTAACTTCGATGGTTTGGCTGTTCTGATGGTACGAACCCGACATGCCGGCTGTCAGCACCGCCGCTTCCTCTTCACGGGGAATTTCAAAACACACTTTTCCCGTAATCACGTTTACCGATACCTCTTTGGGCTGATCGTCCACCTGAAAACTGGTGCCGAGCACCGTAATACGGGCGATTGCCGTTTTTACCGAAAAAGGAGCGGCCGGATTGCGGCGTACGTCAAAAAAGGCTTTTCCTTTCAGGCGGATATCGCGCGCTTCCGCTCCGTATGTTTTCCGGTCGAATCGGATGGTTGCTCCCGGCGATAGGGTAATTTGCGTACTGTCGGGCAGCCATACCTCTTCCGGCTTGCCATTGTCGGCGCGATAATCCTGCCAGTCGTGCAGCACCCGCGTGTTGAGTAGCCAGGTGCCGCTGCCGATCAATAGTAAGAGCGACGCCACGATGCCGATCCATAAACCGATCGGCTTTTTATGCGTGCCGATTCCCTGCATGGTTCTGAATTTCTCCCATGCACGATCTGTATTGAGTCCTTCCGGAACATAATAGCGGGTTACGAATTTGATGCGTTGCTCCAGTTTATTGGGTGTATGCTTTGTCATTTGTTCAGATTAAATTTGTAACCGACCGAAATGTGAAACGTTTGATAAACGGGTTGATAAAATTCCGTTCGGACGATGTTATAGTATTCATAACTCCAGTCTTTTTTTCTCGGTCGGAAAAAAGATACTTCATATTGTAGCGAAAACTGAAAGTTTTTAATCTCAAATCCGGTCTGAAGCCCCAATCCCCAATCGAATCGCCTGAGTTCTTTTCTCTCAAACGGATCAAACGAATCATCGCTATAGGTATTTATAGTGCCGTTCGGTGATTGCGTTTGTATATCGGTATTGATCTTTCCGTTGAGCGCATACCCAAAATAAGGGCCCACCGCAACAAAAAAACGGGTGTCGGTGGCGAGTTGCCGATTAAACCGCGCCATTATCGGGAGCTGCAGGTAATTTATAAACGTTTGTCGGCTCCAGGTAGATATCCCCATCCACACAGATTCCCCCACTTCTCCGTATGATGGATAATAGATGCTCGAATTTCCTCCGATGGGAAAGTTCGACGTGTTGCCGTCGGCATCTTTTGTATGCAGCATATAGCTTTTATACAAACCTGTATTGCGCTTTACATAATACAAGCCGCTTTGTAAGGAGAAACGGCGTCCGGGAAAGGTGTAGTTGATGGCCGCCCCCGCTTTGATACCCATTTTGGCGCTCTGCTCATGATACTTCGTAACATTTCCCCCTAATTCGGGTGTTACCGACCATTGAGCCCGCATCTGCGTGATCGACAAGGTGCCGGCGATGATCAGAAATACTTTTCTTATTGTTTTCATAATGTGATACAGAATAGATGATACTTTATTCTTAAAGACAGCTTCTTTTGAAAATACCCCTATCCGTATTGCGCTTTTTAAAAAAAGTAATGGTAAATCTTAATGGCGGTATCGCGCAGTGTTTTCAGCGCCTTGGTCATCTGATTTTCAACCGTCTTGACCGATATTTTCAGTTCCTCCGCAATTTCACTGTATTTCATCCCATCGCGTTTGGCGAGTAAAAAAATGCGTCGTCGCTCGGTAGGTAAAGCATCGATCGCTCTCCAGAGGCGTGCATCCCGCTCGGCGCAGAAAATCTGCTCCTCCATACTCATGTCCTGAAAATCCGCTTGTTCTTCTATCGGCGTAACCTGAATACGGCGCCCCGACAAGAACGTAAGGGCATTGTTGCGCACACTGCGGTAGGCATATGCTTTCAGATGTTCAATGTGCCTCCGTTCCGACAGATGACTCCATATCTCCGAAAAAGTTTGCTGCACCACGTCTTCCGCATCGTCCCGGTTGTCCAGATAATGCAGCGCGAATAAGCATAAAGGTTGATAATGTTGCCGAAAAAAATGTTCGAAAGCTTTTGATGTGGTAGCGGTCATGGAGTAGGCCGGTTAAATTGAGTTTGCAAATAAAAGAATAATTATTTAAAAAAATAATTATTCCAACCTTCTTTTTCTCAATCTTGTTTTACTAACAGATAGATTTTCAGCGCGATATTTTCGGCGATTTTCTATGAAATGCAAAATCGGTAATAAATAGTACACAAATGAAGGCAAAACAATTCGGATTAGGTATCGCATGCCTGTTGTTGGGCATGGTTGGGTGTGAAAAAG
>JAVVPN010000031.1:0-34557 GCA_036655755.1 Bacteroidales bacterium
GGTCAACATCCAAAGTCGCGTCATTTTCAGTCAGTGTGCTGTCATACGCATTTTTCACAAAGCGACCTGCATATTCGCCGTAAAGCTCGGTATTTACGTTTGCAGCAACGAAGTCGGCATCAAGATCCTCCAAGCGGAAGAAACGGCCCGACATATCCACCATCGGACGGCGGTTGCCATCTTTGTCGATCATCATCAACGGCGGGATACCGGCAGCTTTAGCTACGCGGTCGTCATCAGCACCGAAAGTAGGTGCGATATGCACGATACCTGTACCATCCTCTGTTGTTACATAATCGCCCGTGATTACGCGGAATGCGTTTTCGCCCGGATTTACCCAAGGCATCAGCTGCTCATATTCCATTCCGGCAAGATCAGCACCTTTGTATTCGGCAATCACTTTAAACGGCACTAACTTATCGCCCGCTTTGTAATCTTCCAAAGCCAAATCCTGTGCTTTTGCATTAAACAACGAAAGCAACAATGGTTTGGCCAGAATTACCGTCATCGGCGCACCCGTATAAGGGTTGAAGCTCTGAACGGCTACATATTCGATATTCGGTCCGACACATAATGCAGTATTCGATGGCAAAGTCCACGGTGTAGTGGTCCAAGCCAGGAAGTAAGCATCGCCATGCTGTGTAAGCTCGGCAGCCGGATTTTTAATCTTAAATTGTGCTACTACCGTAGTATCTTTCACATCGCGGTAACAGCCGGGCTGGTTCAACTCGTGAGTTGATAATCCCGTACCTGCAGCCGGCGAATAAGGCTGAATGGTGTAGCCTTTATAAAGAAGGTCTTTGTTGTAAAGTTGTTTCAACAACCACCAAAGAGTTTCGATATAACGGTTATCATAGGTAATATACGGATTGTCAAGATCAACCCAATATCCCATTTTATGAGTAAGGTCGGTCCATTCTTTCGTATACTTCATTACATCTTTACGACAAGCCGCATTATACTCGGCTACGGTAATGGTTTTACCAATTGCTTCTTTAGTAATACCCAGACTTTTTTCTACGCCAAGCTCTACCGGCAATCCGTGCGTATCCCATCCGGCTTTACGTTTTACATGAAAGCCTTTCATGGTTTTATAACGACAGAAAATATCCTTGATAGAGCGAGCCATTACGTGGTGAATACCGGGCATACCGTTTGCAGAAGGCGGACCTTCATAAAAAACAAAGGAAGGACATCCCTCCCGTTCGGTCATGCTCTTCTGGAACACGTCTTTTTCATCCCACTTCTTTAAAACTTCCTTGTTTACATCTGAAAGATTAAAGGCAGAATATTCAGCAAATTTCTTACTCATATCTTAGCTTTTCAGTTAATCTCTTAAAAAATCGCCCGAAGATACGAATTATTTCTGTTTGAATCGGAGGATGAAAAATGAAAAATCAAAAATTATGTAGTTAATTATAATTGAAGAGAGACACACTGTACCCCTAAAAATATCTTATAAAAGATAAACAGATATTCAGCTTATTAATAAAAATATGTTATAATAAACAAATCAGGTTTAAATGCCTACATATTCGTTTAAATCGAAAACAACATATTCAAAACTAAAGAGTCTCTTTGCGTTCTTAAACAGAACGAAAATTGGTCAAATATTTAGAACAGAAAATGAAATGACATTTATGCTGAGAAATTCAGAAATGCAAATAAAAGTACAATTCAAAGACTTATTTCAACATTTTACTCTTACAGTTAACGAAAAAATCAACTTTCCCAATAATGAATTTAATGTAATGATATTTAATATTATTGGGTGCATCATCATTTATGTCAATAATTCAATTATCAAAGTCGAAAAAGATGAACTAATCCAAATTCCCAGGTCATGGAAATATACAATTGAGGCCCAGCAAGAAAGTGAAATCTTAATTGTTTTATTCAATCACCCATTATTCATCACGAACAAAGAGATACTCAGCCAAATAGACAATCAACATTCAAAAGTAAAAATCTCATTAAAAACATTTCCCGTTCCTAAATTTCTGATCGAATTTAATAACTATCTGATTTCGTTTATAAAAAGGGAATTCTCTAATGAATATTTCTATGAATTAAAATTTAACGAATTGTTTTTATTAGTAAGTATCTGCTTCAAAAGAGAGGAACTCATGACTCTTTTCTACTATACATTAACTGAATCGGGATATTTTAAAAGTGTTGTTTTAGAGGAGTATAAAAATGCAAAAAATGTTGTTGACCTCGCAAAAACATTAGGAGTGAGTATGACCACCTTTAATATAAAATTCACCCAGGAGTTTGGAACAACACCGGGTAAATGGCTTACGCAACAAAAAGCGAAAGAAATATATATCAGGATGTATAATCCTAATATAAAAATAAAAGACCTTATTAACGACTTTGAGTTTTCATCTCCCACTCAATTTACTCGATTTTGCAGAAATCAGTTCGGAATGACTCCAACTCAACTACTAGACTCAATCCACTCTACAACAGCAGATAACAAAGAAAATTATCTGATTCGCAATAAAACAGAAATATCGTAATCGATGTATTAAAAGAAAACAATTAAATATTTATTAATGGAGAAGAAAAAAAGAATTATCCTGTATGAAGAGGATGAAATATTTGGGTCACTACTTAAAGAGTATCTGAAAACGAAAGGTTTCCGATGTGATCTTTTTTTAGATGACCTTATGGGCTGGGAGATATTCAAAGAAAAAATTTATGATATATGTATTATAGATCTTACACAAACATTCAACGGAGGGTATGATCTGGTAAAAAAGATACGGTTGGTAGATACAATTCCTATCATTATTTTATCCCCAAATGGTGATAAATCTCAAATTATGGAGGGTTTTAAAATAGGAATCGACGATTATATCATCAAACCCGTCTGCCTGGAAGAATTATATTATCGAATCAACGCAATACTACGGCCAAGAGCCCAATTTATTAATAACAATAGTAATACTATTTGCTTTGGTCAGTTTAACTTTAATCCCGGTTTACAAATTTTACGCTACGAATCAAAAAACATAAAGCTTACTACAAAAGAAACTGAATTGCTCCGGTTATTATGCACAAACATCAACACTATAGTTGAACGACGTACTGCTTTAAACTTAGTCTGGGGTGTAAACAGCTATTTTAATGCAAGAAGTCTGGATATTTACATATCGAAACTTCGCAAGCACTTAAAGCATGATGAAAGTGTACAAATTATAAATATTCATGGTTCCGGCTATAAACTGATTGTGGATTAATACTCTTCTAATATCTGATTTAATCCAGGCAGGAGAAAGCTTTTTCCCATTCTCCCGCCACGGATTTATTCATATCGATATTTTTTCGAAATCAATAATATATTAATCTATATCTTGCCAGTCTTATCCTTTCCCGTTTATTAAGGGTAAGTTCTAAACGTGGAAGCCGGATATCCGGCTTTATTTATCAAATTGGCTTTTGTAAATGGTTGCCATGCATAACGTACGTATTTGGGATCTTTCACCATCTTATTCCATACTTTCACCTTATTACCAATAATAACAGCTTCTGCCGGGTGATAAACACCTGATTCGTCTGCAATTTCAAAGCAAGCAGGAGGTTGCTGATCCGAGGTAGTTAACTCATTCGCAAAATCAAAAAAGATGAATGCATATTCCTGCTGATACTCGACATTCCTGAATAATGGGCCGGAAGGCATAATCGGTCGATGATAAGTATCATATAATGACCATTTGGCCAAACGCTCACCAATCTCTTTTTTACGTATCGGATGTACATCCAGCGAATCTCCTCTATCTGAAGATACCACCATCCCCAATTTAGGACGAACCTTCATCAACTGTCTTTGACTGTTTCGGAATAACGGCCACGAAGGCCGGTCTAAACTTGATAATTGAACATAGTAAAAAGGGAGTTCTTTATCCCATGTTTCTCGCCAACTATCGATAAGAAGCGGGAATAATTGTTCGTGAAGCTCTGTATTATGCGCATTTGATTCGCCCTGATACCAGATAACACCTTGAAGCGGATAAGCGGCAAGTGGCTTAATTGCCGATTCATACAGATAAGCAGGTTCATAGGGATGTCTTTGAAACTTATTCTTTGCTTTTTTCAGATTCAAAGCAGCACGTTCTCGTACCCATTGCTGGATATGATCATTCTGCATCCAGTTATATAGAATACGGGGCATTTCAAACTCTAATTTGGTACGATCTATCCATGCTTCCGTTGGAGAACCGCCTACCGAGTTGTGGATAATACCGATCGGTACCTGTAAGGAGTCGCTTAATGTTTTGGCAAAAGAGTAAGCTATTGCCGATGTATGCTGTATAGATGCAGAATCGGCAGACATCCATCCATCGGTTTGAAAATAATTCAGATTATTCAGTTCGCTCAATACCAACGAATCCCATTCTACAGCATATGTCTCCCAACGAGGCTTCATATCGAAAATACGTATAGCCGGTTTTAACCCGGCATGTTTGGTCAGGACCTCTTTCTCTGCACATTGATTCACCCGGAAATACATGTTTGATTGCCCGGAACAAAGCCAGACTTCTCCAATTAAAACATTCTCATAAATAAATTTCTTTGAGGATGCTTCAATAGCCAATTTATATGGGCCTCCGGCTTCCATTGGAGGTAATTCGACAAACCAACTCCCGTCCGGTGCTGCATGGGTTATCTGTGAATGTTTTGCAATCTTTACTTTTATTTTTTCGCCTGCATTTGCTGTCCCCTGAATTCTGAGTTTTTCTCTTCGCTGGAGTACCATATTATCCGTATAGAGCGCCGACATCTTTAATCCGCCATAATCTCCGGTAAGCGCCCCATAAACTTTTTTAGCCAATAACTCAGCACCTTCCTCGTCAGGATGCAGAGCATCCGGCATCAAATGAGGCTTATCTGATAACACCTCTTGCAAATCAATCAGTTTTGCTTCATTATTCTTTGCGACTTGTTCTATAGCGGTTTGAATTTGCCAGTACCAATCTCTTGTCCCTGATTGAAACCGTGGATGCCAATGAAAAATAGGAGACATGCGGCAGATAAAAAATTCTGTTTTAGGATTGGCCACCCGAAAAGAATCAATCAATGCAGTATAATCAGTTATAAATTGATCCTGATAATTTGGCCAATTCCTGGGATCTGTATCATTGAGACCAAGATGAATCACTACTACGTCGGGTTTAAATGCTATCGCCTCCTTAAACTCAGGCAGTGTCATATAGGGGCGGTGTCCTTTATTCAGAAGGGTAGCTCCACTATGACCAAAGTTTTTCACCTGATAAGTATTACCTAAAAATGTTTGTAGTTTGGATGGATAGGCATTTTTTTCTCGTTCTTTCAACAGATAACCATATGTTACACTATTCCCTACACAAGCTACTTTAATTTCTGCCGAAAGTATTAATCCTGAAACAAGAAATGAAATAAGAAATATCAGTTTTCTCATTTTTCAGATATGTAAGGTTTAACAATGGTAGCCCAATATTGATATCCCGCACCCAAAAGATGCAACCCGTCATTAGAATATTTCACATTCAATTTTCCGGTCTCGGGATCAATAAACTTAGTATACAAATCGATATAAGTGATTGATTTATTAACAGCAATTTGTTGAAGAAGTAAATTTAATGGCGCGATTTCTGCTCCGCGAGAAGTATGTCCACTAAACATATTCTTTTCGTCGGTCACGGGAAGCACACTTTGCAGATAAATTTTAGTGCCGGGCGTTTGTTGTTTTATCTTATCTATGACTAAAGCTATATTATTTGCTATCGTATCGATAGATGTCCCTCGCGCCAAATCATTCACACCAATCAGTAAAAAAATTTTTTTGGGTTTTCCTTTCACAATGGCATCCAACCGATCGTATACCCCCATCGACACATCTCCACTAATTCCCCTATTTTTTACATTCGGATTATTAAATAGTTCTGACCATTCACCTCCGTCAGTGATGCTATTGCCAACAAATACAATATCCTTCTTATGAATGGGCAAGGTTTCAAAAAGAGTGGCTCGCTGGTGCCAATAAGTAGAATAGGTTCTTTCCTGTGCAAACGAACAAAGAGAAATTGTAAGAAATGAAGCTAATAAAAATTTTCTCATTATAATTAGATTTTAAAACTTAGATTAATTGAAGCATATTGCGTGAAACAAAAAATTATATACAAAAGTCTGTTTATCTTTACCATAGCATTTAATGCATGGTTCATACTGAAGTTAAAGGAAACTTATATATGCGCAAATGTATAAAAATGATTTAAAACAGCAATTTTCCATTCTTTTGTATGGAAGTAAAGTTTGGGTAGGTTACAGAAACATCAACGAACAGAAAGAAACCTATAAATCAGGCGATTTGTTAAACAGAATTATGTATACTCTTGTTTTATCAAAAAGAGAATTAAATAATAACCTGAAATCGAGATACCCAACATACGGTATATAAATGAAAGGTATATAAATGAAAAAGGAAATGATAAAATTCAATATCACCCCCGTTAAAGCGATCGTATTTATAGTATGTACGCTTATTTTTTCGGCAAAAGCCCAAATGCCGAAAATTCCGGATTTCAATAATAATGCGTTTAAAACGGACTTAAAAGGACCGGTGAAATCGCAGCTATTAAATGTATTTATTACTACCGGATTGCCCGATCTTAGGGATGTCGGCTATGAAAGTTACATTTTAGAGGAAAAATATACCCCTCAACAGCTACGTACAGTTGAGAATCTTTTCACGACAAAAAACGTATTGGTTGCAAAATCCGAGATATTGCATGACCGCAATGGCTTTGCTACGGAGGTAATATACAGCGATCTGAATGGCAATATGCTAAACCGGATTACCTATGAGTATATGCCAAATATGAACTGGAAGCGAACTGTCAATTATGATCCTTATTATAATCCGCTTGCCATTTATTATTATTACTATTCGCCAGAGGGGTATCTGTCTGAAATAAAGCAAACCAATGAAGAAGGGATGGTTCGCGACAGAGTTATTTTCGTATATGATGACAGAGGAAATTTGTCCGAACAGATTAACTATGACGGAAAAGGGCAACAGACAGCTGATACCGAATTTCTCTATAATATAAAAAACAAGATGATTTCTTACCGGACTATGATAGGAGATGACAGTATTAAGGTTTATAGTGAAGCTAATTATCAAAATGACACGTTACTTACGGATATGACGTTGGAGCTCTATGACCAGAATAAAGTGATTTCAACTATAAAATACGAGTACGATCCGCTGGGAAATATATTAAAGACAACTGAAACGGATCTGACGGGTACAAAGCCGGAGGTTATAAATGAATATCTTTATGAATGGGATTTACAGGGTAACTGGACTAAACAACTTATCAAAAAAAATGGTGATGTAGAGGTAGCTGCTACCCGTTCCATCACCTACTATCCTGAATAAATTTATAATAACACCTCTTTTTTCAATCGTCCGTATTTATCAAAAGTATACTTTACAGAAAGTTGCAAACTGATTAATACAGATAATATCGACGCCGAAAAATTAATTACCATGATCATTATCTGATACCGAATCGATAAATCAGGCGAACTGCCACCAATGATCTGTCCGATTAGGGTTCCGGGTAACGCAATCAGTCCCATTACAGCCATACTGGCAATAGCCGGATTAAAAGCCTTTATCAACGCTTGCCGAATGAAAGGACTTTGTGCCTCCTGCATGGTAGCTCCGTTTCCTAGCAAATAATGATACAATGCCTGTTCGCGGGCAACGCTACTATAAAAAGCATTGATTCCAATTACATTTGAGGAAAGAATATTTCCTAACAAAATTCCGCAAATAGGAATAAAATAACGACTATCAAATAAGTCTTCCAGACGAAGGACGCCTTTCAGAAAATAAACTGCAATTGAAGACAGCGATATAAATACGGCAAAATAGACCGGTATAAACATTACTTTCCAGGAAAGATGTATCCGCTTAATAAGATCGAATGCGCAAACACCGGTCATTAATAATAGCCATGTAATATTTACCCAGATATTATTCCAAGCGAACAAGTAATTGAGATAAAACCCTACCATAAACAGTTGCACCACCATTCGGGTAACAGAGATAAACATATCTTTTACAATTCCCGTTTTGTAATGGTGTAGAATAACTGCCGGTATACCGATCAATAACAATCCGAGGAACAAATGAAACAGACTTATGGGAGGCGTATTCATATAATGGTCCTAAGTTTTGATATATTAATAATACGATGACAACTAGAAGCAAACTGCAGATCATGAGTTACCGATAGCATTGTTACATCCAATGATTGCAAAAATTCCGTCATCTTTTCCCTGGTTTGTGGGTCAATTGCAGAGGTCGGTTCATCTAATAACAGAATTTTTTTATTGAGCAGTAATGCAATGGCTATCATCAACCGTTGCCGTTCTCCACCCGAAATATCCTGCATTCTCCGTTTATATAATGATTTCTCCAATCCTAGCTCTTCAAACAAGGAATACATTTTTACTTCATTCAAACGAATGCCCTGATTTACTTTTAATTCAAAAGGAGCCATTACGGTTTCCATCACAAATTCATAGGGTAAATGGATCTCTTGTGGCACCCAGGCTATTTTACTGCGTACCTGCTGAATATGATGCGAATCTACAGGGATGTCATCAATAAGAATTTCCCCTTCACATGGGGTAGTTAGCCCCATAAGGCTATTAAGCAAAGTACTTTTCCCTGCTCCCGATTCTCCCATCAGGCACACATGTTCACCTGAAGAAATAGTTTCTGTAAAATCTTCTATTATTTTCTTCCCGTCAAACGAGAAGCTTACTTTCTGAAATCTGATCATGTAATAAGCTAAATGACGGGCAAACTTAGATATAAATATTTAATTGGACGTGTTCTGCTTAAAAAAAATGACAGGTATTCTAAATCTCTTCATCCGCCTTCAACATCATACGACGATAGCTGTTTAATAAATTACTCTCCGGATTTGCGACTTCATCTCCGGTAGGAAGTACAAAATACAGGTCCATTAATTCTTCCCGAACATTTTCCTGAACTTCCGAAACCAATTCTGGCTGATTGATCAAATCCTTCATCAGATCCGGTTGAGTCTCAATAAACAGAAATACCCTGTCCGGCAATTGTCCGATAAATTCATTGGCTACCTTGACCAACATCTCTTCAACTAGCGCGTATTCCGGATCATCGGTAAAAAATATTGGTTTATGTTCTTGGAGTCCTTTTATTAGGAAGTCCTCAAGAACATTATTTACAACCCTGCGACTATATCGTTCTTCCGCCTTCCTATACAACTCAGACAGTTTACTATTATCCTTTATGAAATCAAATACTTGTTGATGCAATTGGTTGTTGAAACGATTCACTGTAATCTCAGCAAAAAGATGGCTATCCATGGGGTTAGAATTTAATTGTTGTCTTTAAATATACAAAATTCCCTTTTTATCAATTCTCTTTAAATCTTTTTTCTACTATTTCCCAATCAACGATAGCCCACATACCATCCAGATAATCGGTTCGTTTATTGAGGTAATCGAGATAATATGCATGTTCCCAAACATCAAAAACCAAAATCGGAGTTAAACCTTTACGAAGAGGCGTATCTGCATTTGGAGTTTTTACTACTTCCAGCTTTCCTTCCTTATTTTTTACTAACCAAACCCATCCCGAACCAAACTGAGCTGCTCCTTGTTTGGTCATCTCCTGCTTTAAAGAATCAAGCGAACCAAACGATTGCTCAATTGCTTTGATCATCTCAGGGGAAGGCTTTTTAGCTCCCGGCTGTACCAGGCTTTCAAAATAAAAAGCATGGTTAAGAGCTTGGGCTGCATTATTAAAAATTAGCCCGTCTGAGGTCATTACGATTTCTTCAAGTTGTAATGTGTCAAAAGGAGTAGCTTTTTTTAATTTATTGAGCGTATTTATATACCCCTGTTGATGCTTTCCATAATGGGTAGCAATTGTCTTTTCACTGATAACAGGTTCTAATGCATTCTGCGCATAAGGCAAAGGTGGATTTACAAATTCGTTATTTTCATTTAACGGCACTAACCCCGTTAAAAGAATGACTAAAAAAGAAACAATCGTATTCATATTTATACTATTTATTTTTGATACAAATGCAGAGATACGCCACTTACTGCATGAACACCTTACCCTCTCAAAAATGGCGATTATTCATAAATCTCATTTATTGTATTAACACTTGAACTTATTTTTTGGTTGAAAAAACAGCTCTCTCAATCGCTCGTACCAATTCCCCTACCCATAATACAGGCGAGGTAAAGAGTATAATCCAAACCCAATCCATTGGCAACAACGGAGTGACCTGGAACATGGTTCCTCCGAAAGTAACAATTAGAATCTGGCCGATCAAAATAATAAACAAAACAGGAACAAACCCATTCATTGAATCTCGCATCTGATGAAAAGCCGAATAGCGACTACCGAAAACTTTCGCATTAAACAGATTCCAAAATTGAAGCATCACAAATACACTAAAGAAGACAGATTGTTCATAAGGCGTGATAGCCATCGGCCCCGTACTACTATGAGAAAAAACATTAATCCAGTCGATAAAGTTGAAATCGCTTAATGAAGTCAAATCATAATTGGCAAAATAACGTTGTAAACTAAGCAATATTATAATAAAAATTGCTCCGATCATCAATATCGAACGACGCATATTTTTTGTCAGAATATGATCAGAATGCTTCCGGGGCGGATTCTTCATCACATCCGGACTTGGAGGCAACGATGCTAATGCCAAAGCTGCAAAGGTGTCCATGATCAGGTTTACCCAAAGCATCTGAGTTACTGTCAAAGGCGAAGTAGTGCCAAACAAAGCTCCCGAAAAAACGACCAGACAAGCAACTACATTTATAATCAACTGAAAGAACAAAAACCTTTGAATATTACGATAGAGAGAACGGCCCCACATAACTGCCCTCCCTATGCTTGTAAATGAGTTATCCAAAATCGTAATGGCACTAGCCTCCTTTGCAACCGTAGTACCATCCCCCATTGAAAGACCTACTTGAGCCGCATTTAATGCAGGCGCATCATTGGTCCCGTCGCCAGTCACGGCTACTACCTGATGATGATCCTGTAATAAACGCACCAGCCGTTCTTTATCCATTGGGCGTGCCCGCGACATAATCTTCAAATCCATTACGCGGTCAAATGCTTCCTGATCACTTAAAGCCGCAAATTCGGGACCCGAAATTTGGTTACGATCCGTATCCCGCTCACCCCATAATCCGATTTGACGACCAATCTCTTTAGCAGTTGCTGGAGTATCTCCCGTTACAATCTTTACCTGAATTCCCGCATCCTGGGTTTCACGTATCGCTTCCGGAACATCAGCACGAACCGGATCCGAAATAGCCGCTATCCCCATAAATATCAAATCATAGGCATCGAGCTTACTGAAAGCGAATAATTTTTCCACAGCCGATTCTGAGATATCTTCTACGAATTTATAAGCGAAACCAAGTGTACGCATCCCTTGATTCTGATAACCAAGCAAATCTTTATTTACATCATTTGCCACCTCATCCATATTAACCAAATGATCACCGGTCTGAGCATGGCGGCAATGTTTCATGATTACTTCGGGTGCTCCTTTAAGAAAAAGAATATTTTTCTTAAAAACGGGCGAATACACAAGTGTCGCCATATATTTCCGTTCGGTAGAGAAAGGTAGTTGGGCAATCACCTCATCTGCTTCACGTAATTGAAGATAGTTTACACCCTCAGCCTGAAGCCACAATAAAAGAGCTCCTTCAGTGGGATTTCCCAATACTTTCAATCTTCCATCCGGAGTATGCTCAATAAAAGCGGTCGAATTGGTTGCAATTGCTTCCTCTACCAGAGCGGTATGATTATTTTTTGTTTTCAAACCGTCACTCCCTAGCATCGGAAAACGGGTTTGAAAAATACGCATCTGATTCTGTGTCAATGTCCCGGTTTTATCCGTACAGATTACAGTAGCCGCTCCCATCGTCTCACAAGCATGCAATTTCCGAACTAGATTATTCGTAGCCAACATCCGTTTCATACTTAATGCAAGACTGAGAGTTACACTCATAGGCAGTCCCTCCGGTACAGAAACGACAATTATAGTTACAGCAATCATCACACTATTGAGCAAATATTCATACATAGCCGTTCCTTGTCCCCACAAATTATTGGTAAACATCAGGATAATACGCGAAATCAAAATTAGAGCCGCCATGCTATAACTCACACGCGTAATCAATTTACCCAATCGATTCAACTGAATATTTAAAGGCGTTTGTATTTTATTTTCTATTTGGGATCCTTTATATACTTTTCCATATTCTGTGGAATCTCCTACCGATTCTACCTCCATGATACCATGTCCTTCCACTACGGTGGTACCCTTTAGCACTTGCCAAACGGGGTACGTCGTATCTTTTTCTTCTTCAGAGGAATCTGCACTTTTGCGGGTTAAAGGTTCTCCGGTAAGAGTTGATTCATTTACCTGCAATGATACACTTTCCAACAAGCGTCCATCTGCCGGAATTTCATCGCCTCCGTTCAACAGGATTATATCCCCCTTAACAATCTCCTTCTTGGGCACTTCCGTAATCCCTCCGTTACGAATCACTTTAAATAAAGTATCATCGTTTACCTGATTCAGTACCTTAAACTTACGCTCGGCATTCTGCTCAAAAAGAAAGCCAACCAAAGTAGCCAGTATAACAGCCACAAATATTCCGATCGGTTCAAGAAAAACATCCCAGCCGGCATCTTCGGCAAAATATTCGTAAATAGCCACCCCTATTGAAGCCAATAAAGCAATCAATAATATAATGATGATCGTATCCTGAAATTTTTGAAGAAACTTTTTCCAGACAGACTCTTGAGGAGGAGGGGTTAAGGTATTTTCCCCATATAAACTTCGACTTTCCAATACCTGATTATCAGTGAGGCCAGTATAATGTTTTTGTTCCATAAAAAGGATGAATTGAACAACTTTACGTATGCTAATAATTTCACTTATTATAACTATCTACACCCTGATTTGTTCATTCTTATTTCCTTTTGTTTAATTTCGTTTGAAAACTTTGAAAACGACAAGCTATGACATTAAATTCATTTTATAAAGACAAGATTGTAATCATCACCGGAGGAGAAGGTGGTATTGGCAAAGCACTTGTAAAAATGTATGCCGAAGCAGGAGCTACCGTAATTTCGATAGACACACATTCGGCTCAAAATGCACCGATTAATAAACACGTCTTCTTTTATAAGCTCGATATTTCCGAAAGCAACGAGGTCCGTGAACTGTTCGAAAAAATTCAAATCACTTTCGGCAAACCTCATATATTGATTAATAATGGAGCAATCGCCCATTTCAACAAAGATATCCATTCGATTACCGACGAAGAATTCAAACGAGTGATCGACGTAAATTTGTGCGGTGCTTTCTATTGCAGCCGGGCTTTCGTAAATGCAAACGAAGGAAACACTTATGGCCGGATTATTAATATAGCTTCTACCCGTTGGAATCAGAATGAAGCGGGATGGGATGCATATGGAGCATCAAAGGGAGGATTAGTTTCTCTGACTTCGTCGATGGCTGTTTCGCTGTCGGATACTCCCATAACAGTAAATGCGATTAGTCCGGGTTGGATTGAAACCGGCGATTATGAAGCTTTAACACAAGCCGACCACAAACAACATCCCTCCGGTCGCGTAGGGAAACCGGACGATATTGCAAATGCAGTACTGTTTCTTTGTAATCCGGAAAATGATTTTATCAACGGACAGAATCTGATAATCGATGGAGGTATGACCAAACGAATGATTTATATCTAGTAATAATAGATAATATCACTTCTAAACTAAGACTTGTCATGTTTGTTCTTAAATATATAAATATGACAAAATGCAAAATATTCAGATTAAAGGAAATCGCACACTCGGGTTATGGGGTGCAACTTTAGGGTTCTTCTTTGGTATGGCAGCCGTTTCTCTTTTCGGCCCAACAGCACATAAATTCGAAGCAGTAATGAACCTCGACCCAACAATGGTGGGATTATTAGTCGCTATACCCTCTTTATCCGGATCTTTATTACGGATTCCATTCGGGGCATGGGTCGATACTACAGGAGGTAAAAAACCATTCGCAATACTTATGGTCTTGGCTATAATTGGAGTTAGTGGTTTAATGTGGCTGGTAAATACTCATTATCCTAACAATATGGAAGGGATGTACCCTCTCGTATTATTATTTGGATTACTGGCAGGATGCGGAGTCGCGACCTTCTCTGTTGGAATCAGTCAGGCATCCTATTGGTTTCCTCAGAAACTTCAAGGCGTTTCCACCGGTACATTTGGGGGAGTGGGAACATTGGCTCCCGGCCTGTTTGCTTTACTTCTACCTATCGCTATCGCTCGTTTTGGACTGGGAAATTCATATATCGGATGGACTCTCTTCTTGATTATAGGCACCTTGCTTTATTTTATAATGGGTAGAAATGCTCCTTTTTTTCAGTATCGAAAATCAGGATTACTCGTGCCCGAAAGTAAAACACTGGCGACACAAAAAGGAGAAGAAATTTTTCCAACCGGCAGTATTAAGCAGAGTTTGACTGACTCGGCCAAAATTCCTGCAACCTGGATCCTTACCAGCTTGTATTTTGCCAGTTTCGGAGGTTTTTTGGCTCTTACCGAATGGTATCCCAGTTTTTGGCGACAGTTTTATGATTTAAAACCAATCGAAGCCGGAATTCTAACAGCAACTTTCTCTATGCTATCTGCATTTATTCGTATTCTAGCAGGTCCATTAGCTGACAAACTGGGTGGTAAAAAATTATGCGTATATTCTATGCTTTTATTATTAGTTGCAGCTTTCGGCATGGGGCTATCCAGTAATTTCGGATTATCCGTTACATTCACTATTTTAATAGCCATTGCAATGGGAGTGAATGATACTGCTGTTTTTAAGATGGTTCCATTTTTCATACCAAAAGCTGTAGGAGGAGCTTCTGGTTGGATCGGAGGAATTGGTGCATTCGGAGGTTTTATCGTTCCCCCTATTATGGGTGCAATTGCGAGTAAATACGGAAAAATGGGATACGCGTGGGGATTCGAAGTCTTTGTTTTACTTGCTATTATTAATATTATTATTTTATGGATCGGAATGCGCAATCGCCCGAGACAAAATAAGTAAAAACAAATTCAACCTAATCGTTGGATTTGCGCTTTCCGGATATTATACCGGTATGCCTGGCAAGCCAATACAAAATAGATAATACATTGAATCCAGAGAGTCGTATATTCAATCGTTATTTCAGGAATACCGGCTCCCATGGAATTCACTTTTACAAAAGCCAATGTAGCCGGTGCGGCCGGAAAAATAAAATGAGCTGCTCGCCAATACCAAGGCATCAGTTCCAGCGGATAAGAAACCCCCGAAAGGAAAACCAATCCCACTGAAAAAAAGGCGATCATCAGAAGCGGGGCATCCTGATCGGTATAAAAAACCGATGCAGCCAACCCCATAAATGAGGTAGCCAACAGATAGGGAATCATGAGTTGAATTATAACCAATGTATTGCCGATATCAGGTAAATCAAAAACCAAAGGCATCAAGCCTAAAAGAAAAATTGAGAACAAGGCGTATAATAATACATAAACCATCGTTTTTGCAAAAACAACCACGCTCATTCCCCAAAATGTTCGTGAAGCTTCCGCATAATCCAATATGGTACCCGTATGGCGCTCGTTGCCGCTAATCATGGCAATAACCATCATCAGCGTTTGGAAAATAATAATCATTAATACTGCCGGAATAAGGTAAGTACCGTATCCCTCTGTATAATTATAAAGAGCCGTGCCAATAACGGAGATTGGCGATTGAGCCTGTGCCATTACAGGAGCATCTCCGGAAGGAAGGAACACCAACTGATCAGGGCGAATCTGATCATTGAAATTCTGCATGGCAAACGAAGCCGCTTTTTGCATAGCCAGATAATATAAAAAAGCAATCGTGGTTTCATACATTAAGGTCATCGCCTCTTCGCCTTGCTCTATCTTCTTTTCAAACTTATCTTGTATCAATAAGATACCAACCACCGATTTCTTTTTCATCAGCTCTTTAGCTCCTGCAAAATCCACGCCGTCGGTCAATACTTTTACCTGCGGTGTGGCATCTAACATCCGAATAAAATCGCGGCTCATCACAGTCTTCGAATTATCCACTACTGCCAAAGGAGCGTCACGCACTACGTTGGGTTGATACATATAGTTATATAATAACCCATACACAAAAATACCGCCTAATAAAACAAGTATAATCGCATAACTCGTTGCAATAGTACGATACTCCTTCCACATCCAGTTTACCATACGCTGCAAAGGATTATTTATTTTATTCAATTCCTTCATATTTATGCTTTATAATAACCTGTTTCAACCGCGACATGAGCATCAGCGGCAAAAGCAGATAAATAAATAAAATCACATAATTCTGCCATGTATAAGCAAACCCGTAATCTCCATATAGCAGATTCTGATTAATCAGTACAAAATGACGTATCGGAAAAAGATTACTCAAAGCATGTATAATCGGATGCATTTCAGGAGTTGGAAAAGTAACCCCACACAGCGTCGCCCCTAACGAACCAATCATAGATACGATACTGATAATGAGTCCGAGTACCGGAAACAGACAGAACACAAACAATCCCAAACCTTGTGATGCCAAAACCAGTAATGCGGAGGATAAGTTCAACGGTAAAAAGCCACAAGAAAACGGAATGTGCATCAAGCCAAACATCACATAATTGGCAAATATTACCTCAACGATAAAAATGACTGTATAAGGGATAAATTTTCCGATTATCGCCGTAAACATATCCCCTCCGGCCGTGTGCAACCAATCTTCAGCCGTATGATTGGTAATTTCGTTTCCTACGACATACACCGACAACAACAGAATGATTACCTGAAAAAACACAAAGAAAAATGGTACACTCAGATAAACCGAATAGTCCATATCCGGATTAAAAAGCGGATAGCTACGCTGTTGGGTTGGCATAACAAAGTTCATGATCTGATCGGAAGTAAGCCCCAGACTACTTCCCTCCATAACGACCGGGGTAATCGCGATAGGCTCCAATACATTTTCAAAAGCCCCCAGTACTTCTCCTCCCACACTCAAAAGAGCATAATGATAAAAATAATCGAGCGAAGTACTCTTCCCGTCCATCATACGCGATTCGAAATTACGGGGAATGACCAGATAACCATAAATCTTTTTTTCCTGAGTTGCCTGGCGGGCAGTAGCCATATCAGAATAATGCTCCGAAACGGTTACAATCGGCACGGCATTCACATTGCGGATAATGTTGCGGGAAGTAGCTGTCTGATCAAGATCCACAATCCCGATCGGTATATTCTCCATTTGTCCGTTATTGAAAATAGTAGCCATAAAAAGAATGCAGAACAGCGGTAAAATTACTGCACTCCCATAATAAATGCGTCGTGAAATCATCCTATCGATTTCCCGTTTTATTACCGCAACAAGGCAACTTTTCATAACGAAATCTCCTGTACTTGTAAGTTACTGTTCATTCATATTCACCAATACCGACATTCCCGGACGTAAATCCGGTACAGAATTTACAGGATGAGCATGTATTTCGAATGTACGCAGATCATAACTTCCGGTCTCTTTAGTCGACCGCCATGTCGCGAAACTACCCATTGGACTGATATAATAGATTTTGAATTCAATATTCTTTTTATCGATCGCCGGTACACTCCCCTTAAAAATTCCTGCCATTTTAAAAGATGGCATCAAATCCTCCCGTACGTTCAAAACCACATGTGCATCCTGTAATACAACCAGACTCATAATAGGCATTCCGGCTCCCAGTAACTCCCCGCGTTTCGGAAATATCTTAGAAATCTGGCCGTTTTCGGGAGCACAAAGCAATGTGTCTTTCAATAACGAAGACACCTCCCCAACTCCCCCTTGAGCAGCCTCTACCAAAGAGCGTGAACTCTCTTTATCTTCTATCTGGGCACCGTCGAGCGCCATTTGATATTGAGCATGCGCAGCCTTTTCTGCTGCCTCTGCATTTTTATAAATTGCTTCAACCTCATCCTTTCGTTGAGAGGTAACAACGCTATCCTTATACAAGCGACTAATCCGATCGAAAGTAGTACGCGCCAAAACAAGATCGGCCTTCGATTGGTTCCATACCTGCTGCGCTGATTCAATAAGCTGCTTGCGGGTACCTTTATCTACCTTCTGATTCTGATATTTAGCCACATCCTCAAGTGCTGTAACCTGATCATATTTAGCAATTGCCTCCGGAGAGTTTATTAGGACTAATCCCTCTCCTGCCTTTACACTATCGCCCTCTTTCACAAGAAAGCGATCCACCCGCCCGGGCAATTTACCGGAGATACGGATTTCCGTAGCCTCAATCTGTCCTTGCAAAATATCCGGCTTCTCCCGCATTGCAATGATTCCGGCTGCCGATATAATCAGCATAATCAGCAAAACTGCCGTAAAAGCATACAATAATATCTTTTTCGATTTTTCCATAATCAGTTTTCTATTGTATTTGAACGTTATTCAAAATAAAATCTGCCGTTTTCCCGGTATTCTTATAGATAATGAAGTCTTCCGGTATACCACATAAGGATAAGAGATTTATTAAAGCCGAATCAAATTGATAATACGCAAGTAAATAGGCGATTTGCACTTTCGACAACATTGTTTGCGCGTCCACTACTTGAGTGGAAGTTGCCATACCCTCAGCATACTCTTTACGGCGCATCCGCAATAACTCCTTGCTCAATTCGATTGTACTGGTTAATGCCGATACATTATCCAATGCCACCTGCATATTGGTATAAGCCTGTTCTACGTTTACCAATAAATCATCAATAATTTTTTCTTGTCCGAGTGCTAAAGCTCGTGCGGTTATTTGTGCGGCTTTTATTTTCTTTTCCCGCTCGAGTCCATCAAAAATATTCCAGGTAAACCCCACCCCAATCATGCTTCGTGGCACAAGATACTTACTTATGCCATGCGCATAAAGAGTTTGTTTACCTATCAGAGCTATATTGGGTGCATATCCGGTTTTACCCATGCCTTCTTCATACCCGGCTATTCGCTCCTGAAGTCGCATTTGATTTACCTGATAATTATTAACCGGAATCAATGATTTAAAATAGAGTAGTGAAGGTAAAGAGTCACAGATAAACAATGGTGTAACAGGTTCTATTTCCTGTTCGGTCTGTAATGGTATCAGGCTCTTGAAGGCCTGTTGTGCTACCGCATAGGTTTTATCCGCTGTCTCATATTCACGTAGTGCCTCTTTCATTCCGACCTGAACCACCAGCTTCTCAGCCCTATTAATCATGCCGTTTTGTTCAAGCCTCAATGCGTCGCGATACTGCATCGTCAGGGCATCATATGTTTCTTTTCGAACCTCTACTATTTTCTTCCCCAGGCGCAAAGCAAAATAAGTATCAACCAGCGCAATCTGAGAAAAGGCATCTATCTGTTGCTCATTCGTCTGAGCAATATTTACCAATGTTTTACCTATTTTGTTTGCAAAAATCCTTTTACCTCCCGTAAAAACAGGCCACACGATATTAGCATCAATCGTAGTCAAATCCTGCCCCATCAACGGAAACGTAAGTGAATAAGACCCTATTTTATCCAAAATAGCCGCAATCAGTTGATCATCCGGAAGAAGCGCATGAACAAAGTCTTTTGCCGGATTCGTAACCGTCGAAAGCGGTTCTTTTACTTCTATTTTATTCGACATATGCATATAAGAACCTGCTGCCGTAAGGGTGGGATACCAAAAAGAATTCATTCGGCCATGTTCTGCCTTCGCTATATCGGTTTCTTTTTTAGCAATCTGAATACTTTTGTTATTCTCCCGCAATAAACGGAGTGATTCTTCATAACTGACAGACATCGGAGCATTTTGCCCCTGCATTCCTAAAAATATACTGAAGTAAAAAATGACAACCAGTAAAATTCGGTTAAACATATTTTCATAGTTAAGTTTATCATTTTATATAACAGGTCTTTTATTTGCTTTGTTCAATGAAAAAAATGTTTCAAGCCCGCATTAAACAAAAACCATTGATAATCAACCCATCAATTTCAAAATATAAAAATCGTAACATTTTCGTCATTCAGTTGTAACTGTTTATTAAAACCGTCTTATCCTCTTTGTAACATCTATTGCAGACTTTTGCGGTGCATTTAATCATTACTCAACAACCAACCTATGAAACGTTTTTTCATTGCATTTGCACTCTTACTTCAGGCTGGATTTTTTACCGGCTTTTCATTGTTTGCTCAAACATCAAACGAACCGGGCAAAGATTACCGATTAAAAAAAATCATTCCGGTAGCAGGGCGCCAAGGCATTGCCGCCGATTCGGGATATTATTATGTAAGCAGCAGTACGGCTTTATACAAATATGACAAGCAAGGGAATCTGCTTCTGAAAAATGAAAAACCATTCACAAAGCTGAAAAAAGCAGCCAATCATTTCGGCGATATTGATGTTCACAACCAGGAAATCTATACCGGAATCGAATGGTTTGTAGACGGGGTGGGAAAAGATATCCAGATTGCGGTATATGATGCCAACACACTTGAGCTTAAACGTTCATTAAATTTCGATCCCGCATCCGGCCAAAAAGAGGTAAGCGGCGTTACAATCGACAAAGAGCGCAACATGGCCTGGATGACCGACTGGGTAGAAGGAAACTATATTTATCGTTACGATCTTACCACAGGCGCTTATGCCGGAAAAATGCACCTTCAACCCGTACCGCAATATCAGCAAGGTATTTTTTACAACGACGGAAAAGTGTATATCACCGCTGATGACGGCGATGCCGATTCTCACGAACCCGACCACATTTATGCAGCTGATGTAACAGACATGGGCAAAACCGCAACACAGGTGTCTCTCTTCAAAACATGCGACGAGTTTATTCGTGCCGGCGAAATCGAAGGTTTGTGTATCGATCCTGCAAATGACAATCTGCTGGTACTTACCAATCGCGGATCACGCATTGTGTTAGGGATGGTGAAAGGTTTTTATCCCGGCTACGATCGTGAACTACACGAACTTTACATCTACGAACGTACCTCTAAATAATTTGCAATTCTTTTTTATCCCTTTTTTATGACTAAGAGATTGATGATTCTTCTCTCGGCACTATTGTTATGGCATACACTGCCGGCACAGACAGCTGAAAAGAAGACCGAAGCGACCGAAACAATTGAAAATACAGCAACTACTAAGAAAAAATGGTTTAACCCCGATATTAAGATCGGCGCCGGAACTATTCTTCAGACTATTTTCCAGGAAACACACGATGGTGGCTATACATTTGAACCCGCTGCCTTAAAAGTAGGATTTCTCCACTTCGATATGCAGGTTTCCGAAAAATTATTCACCAGTGTGTCATGGGCTTTCCATTCCGGAAAACTTTCAGATGCCTTTATCCGCTACACTTTTAACCCTTACCTTACGTTGCAGTTGGGTCGTTTTAAAGGAGCAGGCACACGGGCCGGTCATATGACCTCCCTTTATGATGCCGATTTCTGCGATTTCACATACACTTCCGAGAACCTCTCTGCAGATTTAGGTTCGGGCGATTTCCGTCATTATGGTATCGACGTGAGCGGACGTGCCAAATTCATAGCTTATAAGTTTACCTTACATAACGGTTTATCCAATCGTACGCATTATTTTGCAGGAACCAACGATGGCCCTGCGCAAGGAAACAGTTCACGCGCATTCAAAAACTGGGATGGAGCATTGAGCTTCTACCCTTTCAACAACTTTGAATTTGGTGGCCATATCGGAAGCCGAAACCGTCCCGGAATGGGCAAAGATGCTGTTTATGCTTATTCGGCCTACGCCTATTATGTACGCGACAACAAATTCAAGCTGAAAGCCGATTTCGCTGCTTATACGAAACCGGTATTTGAAGAACAACCGAATGAATCAGACTATCTTTCTTCAATTTATTCGCCGGCAAAAAAATTGGGAGCCTCATTCCTTGCCGGATACCAGCTTACGTCGCGTTTTGAGCCGGTAGCCCGTTATGAATATTTCAATCACGGACGCCCTGAGTTTTCTGGCGAGAAGTATCAACACCTGCACATGTATACCGTAGGAACCAACTTCTATCTCTTTCCAAAAGAAAAACGAAAAGCTAAGATATCGTTGTTTTATCAGTTCCGCGATGAACGCGGAGGAGAAAAAATCGACAATAACTGGCTAGGAGTATCCTATCAGGTTTTCTTTATGCGTTGATTGATTTAATATATCTGTCAAAACAGAATCCAGAATAATACTGCTTTACAGGAGTTATTCCGTTTCACTTATTAAAAATACAATAGTCCGTTTATTATGCTATTTCGTTAGCATAATAAACGGACTATCAACAATGATAAAATGTTTATCCTTTCAGAAATGACAACATTCAATATTTATTAAAAACGATTGGCATTTCTTGAATAAAAGTATTGGCTTTGGCAATATCATAGAATATGTCCGCAATATTTTCACGAGATACCCCCATCTTAAAAGACTCATTTCCGATGGATGTGGCATAACCTTTCCCCGAAGTTTTTACGTTTGGGTTGATTATTCGTATTACAGTCCAATCCAACTTCGAACCATTAATCAGCTCCCCCAGTTTAACCATATCCCGATATGCCCAAGGGAACAATATCCGGGCCATTATCGGAATTATTTTGAGCAGAAAGCATTTGGGATCATTATCAGATTTTAGCGATGGAGTTGCTAAAGTGATTAATCTACTTTTTTTATGTTTCTCCATAGCTGACAGGATCAGTTTATGACCGTCGGCAATAGGAGTTGTCTTATCATTGCGCTTACCACTTAGTGCGGGTCCAAGCGTGCTAATAATAATATCTGCACTTGCAACAGCCTTTGTTATTTTAGGCTCATCGGATAATTCACCTTGAATCAAATGAAGATTTGGATGTTGTATATTAATTTTGTCCGGATTCCGAATGTAAGCATATACACTATCTCCATTTTCCAAAAACCTCTTTACCAATAAAATACCGATTGCCCCACTTGCGCCAAATATTGCTATATTCATAAATGCTGTATTAATTCTTTGTAATACGAAATTAGGCTATATTTACTTACAAAAGCATAGGACTATACTTTTGTATAGTAACAAAAACAACTTGATATGAGAAGTATTAAAAGTTTAAACGGAGATGATTTATGCCCTGTAAACTATGTATTGGCAGTTAATGATGCTTTAAATGTAACTAGCGGCAAATGGAAAATCCCCATTATTGGCTCTTTACTATTTGGAAAAAGACGGTTCAATGAAATAGAAAAGATTATACCTAAGATTACACCCCGAATGTTATCAAAGGAGCTCAAAGAGTTAGAAATTAATGGAATCATAAAACGGACGCTCCATGACTCCGAACCACCAATTATAGAATACGAACTCACCGAATCTGGAATATCATTCAGTGAAGTGATTGACAAAATGATCGAGTGGGGTATTAAACATCGGGAATTTACCCTTAAAACTTAACAAACAGATTATATACAAAACAGAGGGCCTTTCATCGCAATGAAGGGCCCTCTGTTTTGTATATATTAGAACTTATTGTGGATCAATCGCCACCTCAAATGACTCTTCAGCAATCTCCTCTACCGGAGCAGTTTGGCGAATCTTATAGCCTATCGCCGCAATCAGCAGTGTCATCAACGGACTAAGCCAGTTAAAGAAGCAATACGGAAAATAAACCAGAGTAGCGACCCCTAATACCGATGATTGTGCCATCCCGCAACTATTCCACGGAATCAGTACAGAAGTAACGGTAGCCGAATCTTCCAGCGTACGGCTCAGCAATTCCGGATTATATCCTTTTTTCTGATAAACCGATGAAAACATACGTCCCGGCAATAAAATCGAAATATATTGGTCGCCGGTCGAGAAGTTTAAAAACAAACAGGCACTCGTTGTAGAAGCTACCGTAGAAAAAGTAGAACGCATCATCGATACCAGTTTATTGGTAATTGTCTGCAACATACCACTACCCTCGAGCGCACCGCCGAAACACATGGCGCAGATAATCAGCCATACGGTATTCAACATCCCACGCATCCCCTTGGTTGCAACCAGAGAATCTAGCATCTCGCTTCCTGTTTCTGGCGACATCGGTCCGTAAGCTGCTTTAAAAGCAACCATAATCTTCGCACCGATACCCGACATATCGCCACTCAGCTTAGTAAGCATATCGGGTTGAAAAATCACAATTCCGATAGCACCAAGAATCACACCCGTAAACAATACTACGATAGAAGGTATCTTTTTGGCAATCATTACCAGTACGATCAGCGGAATAATAAATAAGAAGGGAGTGATCTGATAATTAGCCTGCAATGCCGAAGTAAGTTCAGCCACCTGCACCTCGCCAGCCGGATTACCGAACAAACCGTATAAAAAGAAAATTACCAGCGTAATAATAAATGAAGGCACGGTAGTGATCATCATATAGCGGATATGAGAAAACAGGTTCGCTCCTGCCGTAGTAGCCGCCATATTGGTCGTTTCAGAAAGCGGCGACACCTTATCCCCGAAGTAAGCTCCCGAAATAATTGCTCCCGCAATCCACCCCGGATCAAAGCCCAATGCCTTACCGACACCCAGCAAACCAACCCCTACGGTAGCGATAGTAGTCCAAGAACTACCTGTACTTACCGAAATCATCGCCGATACCACACAGGCCGTTGCCAAAAACACCGTCGGATTAATCACCTGCAATCCGTAATAAATCATTGCCGGAATAATTCCGCTCAACATCCATGTACCGGCCATCGCCCCGATTAAAAGTAAAACCAGGATAGCAGGAGTTGAATTGGCTACACTATTGATAAAGCCTTTTTCAAAATTCTCCCATGGAGTTTTCAATCTCCACATCGAAAGCCCACAGGTAATTGCGGTTGCCAATAGTAAGACGATCTGAATCGATCCGTCGAGCGACTCATCACCGAAAATACGTACGTTTACGATAAGCAAAAGCACTAATGAGATTACCGGAATGAGTGATAATTTAAAAGATGGTAAAGTAGGATTATTCGCCTGCATGAATATTTCTCTCTTTTGAATGAATATTTATTTATTATTACGAGGGCGAAATAACGAATAATGTTCCAAAAGAGAGAATTTATTGTATATAAATTACTTAAAACGCATATTCATAACACATTTATTCAATAAAAGTGTTCGGATACCGCCAGATTGGTAATTTTAGCCGTCACGGGATGCGGTTGAGAGGGATATTCATAAAACCGGAAACGGGGTTCGGTTGCCGCCGTACGGTATTTCCAAATCGATTCGTAAGTATCAGTATCTTCGCCCATTGCCCGCAGCTGACGCAGATAAGCACCCAACGACTTGCGCTCACGGATAAAAACTTCAGGGAAATGCTCTATAACCGGGCTGTGCCTACGCGTCGCGTCATGAGAAAATGCAAGAATACGTCTTCCATCCTGATCGAATCCGGCCAACCGGTAACTCATACTTTTACCCACTCCCGGCAGATTCATCACACTCCGATCGGTTGCGATAAACGGTAAATTGTAAGCGTTCGTCAGTTCAGGAATAGCCTCGCGTAATGATTTCGGAGAGTCTAATATATGTAGTAGTTCTTTTATGGCTGCTTCGGGCAAAACCCCATAGCTTTTCTCTTCAAGCTGCTCTTGCACCGACCGACTGTTTGGCACGAACAGGTGTTCATTCTCTTCAAAGCCCTTTACGGTAAACGTATAATAACCGATTACTCCGTTTTCATTCAACACCTGCCGCAATTTTGCCGTATGACCCCGCCGCGAAGCCGGCACCGTAAACACTAGCTGATTGGTAATCACCCATCCAGCCGATAATAATAACCGGATACCACGCACAGCTTCGGGTGTCACTTCTAACGGCGACTGAAAATGGGTTTGAATAACGAACTGTGTAATTCCCGCTTTTAAACCCTCTTCTCTGAATTCGCGCAAAATACCAATCAGTTCATCTGTTATCCTGAATGGCAAATAAGCAGGCAATCGCGTGCCGAGTCTAACCCGTTGCAATTCTGCATATTTTTCGCCATCGGCTCTGTATTGGTTTGTTTCGCGCTTACGAATAGCCATTTTCAATACCTCTTGCAAGAGGATACGTAATGTTTTATTTTGGCTCATCAGCGCATCGCCTCCCGTAATCAAAATATCGCGCAACTGCGAATCGTTCTCAAAATAAGTGAGACAGGCACCCAGCTTTTCCAACCATCCGGCCTGAGGCTTGAAGGTATCGAGGTCGAAATTCAGATTTCCTTTCTGAAATCCATACATCCGCTGACATGAAGCACAAAGGCCACCACATGCCCTCCCCATCGTATCCGGAATCAGAATAGCCACTTCCGGGTAACGGCGATGTACAGAACTGGCATCCGGCAACAACCATCCGGCTGCATTGCCCTCTTCGGGATTTATTTTATCTTCGCGCTCCCACGCTTTGATCGAGCCGAAATTACGGATCAGTTCGTCCGAATAGATGATATAATCACGGATTGTACGATCGTCGTAACCACTCTCCGTAGTATTTAATAAAGAAAGGTAATAGGGAGTAACGAAAAAAGGGATCTCCTTCTCAAAAGCGAGCTGTAATCGTTGCATCACAGCATCCGGCAAGGTATTGCCAAGGTAACGGTTGAGTTTTTCAGGATCACGGATAGCCATTGCCAATTGAAAACGGTGATCATGCCACCATTGCTCTACACAATGTTTTTTTTGCTCGTGGGTAAGGTCTTTGTTTAAGCGGAAACGCCCCGGAGGAGCCGATGCACTACCGGCTGAAAGATCTTCAACCAATAATTCTATCATCCGCGCCTTGTTTTTATCTCTGATTGCGATAACCTCTTTATCGAGTCCCGACGGCCAACGGTCAATCGCCAATCGCACGTCGTCTGCAGAAAATGGGCTGAAACCCTCCTGCCCCTTCAACTGCATAAACAGTCGGTAAATTTCATGATAAAAATCGGGATGATTCGCATGTCCCTCTTCCCGGATCCCACTCCATAGTTGGCGCAGAGTTTTGCACTCTATTAATTCATCTTCCGAGCATTCCAGACATGGAGTTTCGCTTTGAGCTATTAATTCAAGCAGACAATCAGCGGCTTCATGCTGAGATTGTAAAAAGGAATTGGTTTCCAATTGTTTTTTAAGCCATTCTGCTATGCTTTTCTCAAACGATTTCGCATCGTCATTTTCTTGAATCATTTTCCAGAGTTCAGGCAACTCAACTCTGTAAAGATCAAACCACTCGGCACAAGTCATATCAAGCATATTACGTGTAGCCATTATACTAAATTTATTCATTCAGCTACAATATAATAAAAAATTGTGACTTTGTAACCAAGAAATGTATTAATTATCTACTCACACGATAAACCGCAGGGATTAAACATCTGATTTTGTTAGTATAAAAAGGAAAATACCGGCTGGTTAAAAATAGATTCGGCGCTTGCACTTAAGTGTGTTCCTCATGGAGAACAGATGTGTGCCCCATGAGGAACACATTTTATCCTGAAGAGGGGCGTTAGTGTGCGCAACGCCCAACACCATCCCCCCTCTTGAGGCACACTCATGTTATTGATGGAGCAAAAAACAGCTCTGCTCGAATCAAACACTTAAGTACAAGCGCCCCTTTAAAAAGGTAAGAGCGGGGATATGTTATCCCATTACCAATTTAAATTTTGCAGGAACTGGTGTTTCAAATAACATGTTTTCGCGGGTCATCGGATGCACAAACTGCAATTTACAAGCATGAAGCATCATCCGGCGTCCAGGATTGGATTGTGCTCCGTACTTCTTATCGCCTGCGATCGGATGTCCAAATTCGGTCATGTGTACACGAATCTGATTTTTACGTCCGGTCAATAATTCAAGTTCTACCAATGAGAATTTTCCTTTTGTCTGAAGTACGTTGTAACGCGTTACGGCCAGTTTGCCATGTTCCGGATCAGTCGAATAAACGTGCATCGCACTATTTTCGGCAAGATAAGAACGTAACTCGCCCGACGGCTTCTCCGGAGTGCCCTCAACTACGGCAAGGTAACGACGGTCGAGCACCGCATTATCCCAATCAGCCTGCAGACGGGTTTGTGCCATCGGTGTTTTTGCGAACATCAATAAGCCCGACGTTTCCCGGTCAAGACGGTGGACAATAAAAATTTTATTTCTTAAATCGCCTCTTTTCACATAATCACTCAGAATGCGATAAGCTGTTTTATCTTTATCCCGGTCGGTACCCATCGACAATAAACCGGCAGCCTTATCAACTACGATCAAGTAATCGTCTTCAAAAACAATGCGAAGCATCGGATGACGGAATACATTAAACGGACGGTCGAAATTGACGCTAATCTCGTCAGACGTATGCACCGGAGTATCAAATTGAGTAACCGGACGACCGTTGATAGCTACCTGACGGTGAGCCAATAACGACTTAATTGTTGTACGGCTTTTATCTTTCAATGTTTCAATCAGGAAATCCATCAGCGTTGATTCCTTCTCAGGACGGTAATTGCGGATGAAATCGGTTTTTCCTTTTCTTGGTGCGGGTTTACCCCCCGGCTTCTTCGAACTTCTTCTCATATCTCATTATTATAATGCCACAAAATTACGCATTCCTGCGGGAAAATCCGTATCTTTGATATAAAAGGAATTGAAGGAATCTGCAAAACATTTAATTAAATTTCCATTTTGACAAATGCTAAATTAGCATTAGTTTTGCGCTTCATTAAAAAATCTATCAAATAAATGAAAGTTACTATTCATAAAGAAGGACGAGCAATTCTGTTTGTGTTGTTTTTAATTTTGGCGGGTATTGATACCTTGTGTTATTTCTTTACCCCGTGCGTGGTATTTTATATCGCTTTGGCACTGACAAGCATCCTTTTCTTATTAGTTACTAACTTTTTTCGTAACCCACATCGTGTATATCCGGGAAATCCGGAAAATGTAGTGATCGCTCCTTCCGATGGTGAGATCGTTGCTATCGAAGAAGTATATGAAGGTGAATACTTTAAGGATCGTCGTATTCAGGTTTCTATCTTTATGACCGTATTCAATGTACATGCACAGTGGTATCCGATGAATGGTGAAGTATTGGTATCAAAACATCATGCAGGTCGCTTTATGGCTGCTTATCTTCCAAAATCAAGCACAGAAAACGAGCGCTCTACAGTAGTGATCCGCAATGAGAATGGCAAGACTATCTTGATGCGTCAGATTGCCGGAGCAATGGCAAGACGTATTGTTACTTATGCTAAGCCGGGAACGATCGCCCGCGTAAACGAACATCTCGGATTTATTAAATTCGGATCACGCGTAGATCTTTTCTTGCCTCTTGACTCGGAAGTTTTAGTTAAAATGCATGAAAAAGTAACGGGAGATATTACAACAATTGCCCGTCTTAAATAATTTTCATAATACGTTATGGCAAATCTGATAACCAAACATATCCCAAATGCACTGACATCACTGAATTTATTTTCAGGATGCCTCGCTATTATTGCAGCTTACGAAAATAATTTTGAATTAGCTGCGCTGTTTATCGTGGCCGGTGCCGTATTCGATTTCTTCGACGGAATGAGCGCCCGCTTGCTCAAAGCTTATTCTCCGTTAGGGAAAGAACTCGATTCGCTGGCGGATATGGTTACTTTCGGAGTTGCCCCTTCAATGATGATCTTTTCATTGTTGAAAGAATTGATGTGCCAACAACTACCGGTAACAATTGTATCGTTTTTACCTTATACGGCATTTCTGATTGCAATATTCTCGGCATTACGTCTGGCCAAATTCAATATTGACGAACGGCAGACCTCCTCTTTCATAGGTCTTCCTACTCCGGCAAATGCACTCTTCTGGATCGGAATCTGTTTGGGTATCCAAAGCGGAATCGCCGGATTTGTAGCTAATATGTGGATCATCGAAGCACTGGTTTTGATCTTCTCTTACTTGTTAGTAGCCGAAATTCCGATGTTTTCATTTAAATTTAAAGATATTAGCTGGAAAAATAATCGTATCCGCTATATTTTTCTTATTTTGGCCGTCCCAATGCTAATACTACTGGGTATTACAGGTATCTCGGCTGTCATTGGGTTATATATTGTGATGTCGCTGTTTTCAAACAGAAAATAATAGAGACATTATACGATGGTATTAAAATAGAATATATAAATGAATCGCCATAACTCACCTTATGTTGAGAAACCCAACATAAGATATATAAATGGCGCATTTATACTTTAATGAAAAAATAGAATATATATAAATGAAAGCATTGTTATTTATTATTCTCTTCTTTATTCTTTTAGTGATGATTGTAGGTTTCGGTATTATCCGGACAGTTTTCAAACTTTTCTTCGGAGGAAACCGACGCTCAACCGTTTATCACAATCAACAAACCCGCGAGAGTGAAACCGAATGGCATAACAATAAAGGCGAAAAGAAAAAAGAGAAGCTCTTCTCAAAAGAAGAAGGTGAATATGTAGATTTTGAAGAGATCAAAGAAGATCAAAAAAAATAAACGAAAAGAGGAAAATCGACTGGATGATTTTCCTCTTTTTGTTTTTTAGAATTCATAGATTAATATTATATTCGTGTAGTTTGTACAATAATCATCACATACAATTTATTTCCATAACAATAAGGTAAAAAATGAGAAACCTCTTTTCTAAGCATCACTTGCACATTATCTGTTTAACCCTCTTAACGACTTTTGGTTTTCAATCCGCTATCCAGGCACAACAACAATCCTGGTTTGACAACAAATACTCGATGTTTATCCATTTCGGTATTTATTCGCAACCTGCCGGTATATGGAAAGGGAAAGAAATACCCAATTATAGCGAACAAATACAAGCTCATGGCGGAATCTACAGTGATGTTTACCGGGATTTATCATTAAGTTTTAACCCGGAAAAATGGGATGCGACCGAGGTGGTGAAGCTGGCCAAACGAAACGGAATGCGCTCTGTTGTTTTTACAACCAAACACCACGACGGTTTTTGCATGTACAATTCGGCATATACAAAATTCGACATCATGGACGCGACACCTTATAAAAAAGATGTCTTGCTCACGCTTGCCGAAGCTTGTAAAGCAGAAGGTTTAAAAATGGGACTCTATTTTTCTTTGATCGATTGGACCCAACATCCGATTACGGCACAGAATATCAATAATATTACAGATCAGCACCATCGCTATAACCTGAATCAGATTGAAGAGTTACTTACCAACTATGGTCCGATTTCGGAACTATGGTTTGACATGGGCTCGCTTTCGGAAGCACAAAGCCGCGAAATGTACAATCTGGTACATCGCTTACAACCCGACTGTATGGTCAGCGGTCGTTTGGGAAATAACTGTTATGACTTCTGCGTAATGGGCGATAACGAATATCCCGATTACACACTGGTACGTCCATGGCAGACAGCCGCATCCATCTATACCGAAACATGGAGCTATCGCTCATGGCAGCAATACAGTGAGGTAAAGGCAAAAGTTGAAGAAAAGATAATTGCTCTGACGCGAGTAGTGAGCCGTGGTGGCAACTACCTGTTGAACATCGGCCCGAAAGGTGACGGTAGCATCGTAAAACATGAAGAAGAAGTATTGGATGGTATCGGCAACTGGATCAGCCGCAACGAAGCTGCATTATATGGTGTAAAAGCAAGCCCTTTCGGCAATGAAACGTTTGCGTGGGGAGATGTCGTATCAAAAGAGAATACGCTTTATTTATACCTGAACGGGGATAAATCGATCGAGTTTGAACTGCCTGTAAAAAAATCAGTCATCCGCAATGTATCGGTTGTCGGATCGAAAGATAAAGTGCGAACAAAAGCTACCGAAGCAGGAATCCGCATTAGCTTGGCTGAAAGCGTGTATGCCAACCCGGTACCGGTAATCAAAGTAGAATTAACCAAAACGGCATCGATTACCCCATTCCACCCTATCCGGAAAGCAACTTCTCTTTCTTACAAAAATGCCGAAAACAGCTACAGCTTTGCTTGTATCGATTATTATACGACTCACCGCAGCGTAATCGGACAAACCTGGAAATGGGAATCGGAAAAAACGCCTGTATTGGTTTACCCGGTATCTGAAGCAGGGAAAGAACTGCGTTGTATCTCAAACGGTACAGCCGCACGTATCAATCTGGAGGCAACTGAAGAAATCACCGTAAAACCGGCTGTTAAAGTATTGGAGACAACTTATACGCAACCGAAAGGTGCCAGCTTCTTATGGAGTGAAGAGAAAATGAATAAACTCTCTTTCATGCCTCTAAATGCAGAAAATCCGTTCGATATCAACATGAACCTGCCTCGCCCGACCCAAATGCAAACCGCCGTTTTCGTAAAACAACGTATTCAATCGGAAGGCAAGCAGTTTATGCAAATGGAAATCGAAGTTGAATCGGGCCTAATGGTATTCCATAATGGCAATGAAGTAATCAAAAACCTGGGAGAAGGAAAACAAACCATCCTGCTGGAACTTGAAAATGGCGAAAACGAGGTTGTTATCAAATTGCTCAGCAAAAAGCCGGAAATGGCTCAAGTATTAAATATTCGTATTCCTGAACAATTTAAGCTATGCCGCCAGCCATTGACCGGCATCCGCACAAATTCAGGCGCGAACACCCTTCATCTCGAAGGCTTCGAGGAAATGGAATATCCGCAATCGCTGCATGAACCAGCAAAAACAAATAATCTTTTTATAGAAATATAAAAAGCCTTTATAATTAAAACATCCTGAAAGAGGGTTGCAAGCAGATGATTTATACCATGGCTCGCAACCCTCTTCCAATTTATATAAGGTCTATTTTCATAAAAGAAGTGATCAAAAAAGCGTTTCCTTTTTTGTAATTAAATCATGATTCGAACATCCGCCTGCGCCATTTGTTGCATTAATACATAAAAGTAATAATGAATATGAATTCAAATTCTTCGCAGCTACCTAAGAATGTACTCTTTATTATTCTCTTTTGCGCATTTTATATTATTAGTAGTAAAACCCCTCTTTTCTGTGAAACAAACCCGGCAAACCATTTTACCAATACACATGAAATGGTTACTTATCAACAATATCCACCGCTTTCGGATAAACCAATCCATATATTCTACTATATTCCACAAGATGTTGATGTAACGACGGCTCCGATTCTATTTGTGATTCCCGGGTTAGACAGATACTGATTCTTTAATAACCAATGGTAAAACGCTCTTTATGACGGGTAGGTTTTTCCAGTTCATCCACCATCGCAGCGGCATAGTCGCCGGTTGAAATGCGACTTTTACCATTTTCATCCACGATAAGGTCATCTTTGCCCAGTCGATATTTACCGGTTTTCTCTCCCGGAGCAATTTCTCCCGCCGGCGAGAAGAATACCCAGTCAATCTCTTTTTCTGGCATAAGCGTATTCAGATAAAACTCACCCAACGATTTTACACCACCCATGATCGCTTCCGGAATAACACCCGTATCCATCACCCTGACGCCTGGAGCAACGAATAAAGTACCCGCTCCTCCTACGATCAGAATTCGCTTCACTCCCGCCGCCTTTACCGCATCCAGAATACGAGGGTAATTCTTTAGTGTTTCTTCATAAATGTTCGGATTATTCCAACCCGGATTATACGCACTGATTACGGCATCTTTGCCCGTTGCCAATTTTTTAATTTCGTCAAAATCGCTTACATCCCCTTTTACTATGGTAAGATCCGACGATTTAATCGTAATCTTATCCGGATTACGCACCAATGTAGTTACTTTATAACCACGATCTAATAACTCTTTTAAAATAGCAGAACCGACAAAACCGCTTCCGCCTATCAGAAGTACATTTTTCATAAAGCCTTTTTATTATTTTATTCCCTTTACAGACGTATAAACCTCAAAACAACAATGCATTGAACTTCGGTTGCTACTCCGATTTTCTATAAATATAGAATGATTTCAACACGATAAAGGTTCAAAAAGGAGTTTCGAACCTCTTATTTTTCTCTCGGAATACTCATTTATGCTAATTGTAGCTGTGCATAATGCGATGCCCGTAGGAATCGAAAGCAGCAACTGATTGCGGACTTTCGCGAAAACAATCACGAACCTCAACAAATGCAGCCGCCAAACCGCGGTGCCAACTTGAACACGCTGATTGCGCTGGGTAAGATTCGCCAAATCGGCAGCGGATGCACGGTGCTTTATGGGAGGGGATAAGGAGTAACGTAAAAACCGAACCACTCTTCTCCTAAATATGTTTAAAGGAAAATACCCACCTCTTTTATTTAAAACATATTTTCAAACCATGACTAAACTTTGTACTTATGAAATCACCATAACTCACCTAAAGTTGATATTCCCAATATACGGTATATAAATGACGCATTTATACCTTGA
>JAVVPN010000032.1:0-30302 GCA_036655755.1 Bacteroidales bacterium
AAGTGCGAAAGAGGAGACTCGAACTCCCACGCCGGAACCGGCACTACCCCCTCAAAGTAGCGTGTCTACCAATTTCACCACCTTCGCAAATGTACCCAAAACAGGACTCGAACCTGCACATCCTTAAGGACACTAGTCCCTGAAACTAGCGCGTCTACCATTCCGCCATTTGGGCATTTTGAGCGAAAAACGGGACTCGAACCCGCGACCCCAACCTTGGCAAGGTTGTGCTCTACCAACTGAGCTATTTTCGCATCTATGGACAATCTATTTTTGTTTGATTGCGTTGCAAATATAAGATTTCTTCTACGAAACTTCCAAATATTAGTTGCCTATTTTTTCATGTCTTTATCATTATTTTTACATATATTTTGAAAATGAAATAGTTATCAATGTCAACGACATGCAACTTTTTCAACAACATCCATTTTAAAACCGTTTCTCTTATTGTATCTTTGCGCCTCATTCAGAAAAATCATTATGCCCAAATTACATATAATATTAGAAATTCTTGAAGCACGCAATATTCCGGTAAATGAGTTTTGTAAAGAAATCAATATGTCGGTACCCGGATTCAAACGATTAATTGAGCGGAATTCAACTCGTTTACAAACATTGGAAACCATCGCAAATGCGCTACACTGTCCGGTAGGTATCTTCTTTAACGAGTCGAAACCGGAACAGAAAAACTCAAAACAACGTATGATACCACATATACCACTTTCTGCTCAAGCGGGATCTTTAGGGGGCTTTACCGAAGGAATTATCGATTCAGGATGTGAACTGAACGGTCATATTGCCGCATTAGGCTCCTATGATTTTACAATTGATGTGCGAGGTGAAAGTATGATGCCGGAATATCGTTCGGGAGATATCGTTGCATGCAAAAAACTACAATCAGGAGATTCGATTCGTTATGGCAGTGTATATATATTAGATACGGCACAAGGTGTAATTATGAAAAGAATCGAAAGATACGTACCTGATCCAGCTCTTATTTATTGTGTTTCTCTTAATTCTGAATTTGAGCCGTTCTTGCTTTCTCCGGAAGAGATTTATGGTCTTTCAATTGTGGTAGGAATTATAAAATCAATTTAAAATAGCTCTATTCCCGACTTTTTGAAGCATTTGTTTGTTTTATAAGCAAATAAAGTATCACACTTCAAATAGAACGGAATGTACAACAAATATAAATTTGACATAGAGGGGATGAATTGCCCATCCTGTTCTTACCGTCTGCAAAAACATTTAAAAAAGATGGTGGGCATCCGGAATGCCTCCGCCAACCTTGCTTCAGCCTCTTTATCAATCGAATATGATCCAGAAAAAATATCACTTTCTAAAATTGAAGAAGAGGTTAAAGCAATGGGATATCAATTAACACCTGATCCTTTAGCCTCTAATCCGAGCCATTTTTATGAACGAAAATTAAAGCGACAGGCTTTAAAAATACGTTCCGAAGGGAAACGCCTTATTATTGCCTTTGTATTTTTCACACCTCTTTTATTAGCCGGATTAAGCCCTCTGCTCCATTATTCTTTACCCGAACCATTCGGGTTTCAACAACATCCGGGGCATTTCGCTTTGTTTGAGCTTTTCCTTTCTATTCCTATACTAATAATTGGCTGGAGATTTATAAAAGCTGGCTGGAAACAACTTTTGATTCTTAAACCTGATATCAACTCTTTAATTGCGCTTAGCGTTACAGCCTCTTTGGGATATAATTTCTACTCCTTATATTATCTGATTTGGGAAAACGGTTTATTATTAAATTACCCCCTCTATTTTCTACCGGCTTGCGCCATTATTCTGATGAGCATGTTAGGACATTATGTAGAAAATCGTATAACAGCGCAAAGCGAACAAACATTGCGTCAACTATTTTCTATATTACCCGACACGGCGATTTTAGAGAAAGACCAAGTAGAGACTCCGGTCAGAACGGAAGAGCTGCAACCGGGCGACCTAGTTAGCATAAAACCGGCTAATCGTATTCCTGTAGACGGAATCGTAAAGAAAGGGATGAGTATGGTGGATGAGTCTGTATTTACAGGAAGTAAGACACCTTTACTTCGTATACCGAATGATAAAGTACTTGCGGGCATGTTAAATCAAGAAGGATATCTGACTGTAGAAGTTCAAAAAACAGGTAGCGATACTTTTCTTGCAGAGATTATCCGGTTAATTGAAGAAGGAGAAAATTCGAAACCGGCCATAGGTCTTTTAGCAGATCGGGTTTCGTCATGGGTTATTCAGGCTATTTTAGCGATCGCATTTATCTCAGCCGGATTATGGATATTTTTCACACATGACTATCATTTTGCTTTTAATGTATTCATTTCGGTATTAGTAATTGCATGTCCCGTAGCAATAGGATTAGCCATTCCGGTCTCTGTGCTTTTTGCAACCCGAAAAGCCTCTTCTCTTTCTATTATGATACGTCATATTTCCTCTTTCGAATGTATAAAAAAGGCTTCTACTTATGTGTTTAATCTTACCGGAACCATAACAAGAGGGATTCCAACTGTTACGGATCTGATTGCAAACCAGAATCTATCTCCAGAAAAACTGCTTCATCTTGCAGCTTCTGCTGAATCTTTATCTACCCATCCGATAGCATTGGCTATTTTGAGTGATGCGCGCGAAAAAAATATCCAGATTTCACATCCTGATCCGGTTCGGGAATTGCCGGGGCAAGGAATAGAAGCTGTGATCGATGACATCCGGGTAGATATTGGTAATCGAAAACTGATGGAACTTATCAATATTGATATAGAAGACCTTAATAAAATGTCATTAATCTGCCGGGATTTAGCTACTCAAGGAAAATCGGCGGTGATGATTGCGGTAGAGGGTGTTTTAGAAGGAATAATAGCCGTTGAAGACAAACCTCGCCCGGAGGCCCGGGATATTGTACGGGAATTACAACAAAAAGGATATAGAGTAATTTTATTAACCGGAGATCATTGGAACACCGCACGACATATTGCACAAGAGGTTGGAATTACGGAGGTATATGGAGAGATACAGCCTGCGAACCGGGCAAGATTTATACGTAAACTACAACATGAAGGAAAATCGATAGTTATGATTGGCGACGGCTTAAATGATGCCGGAGCATTAGCCCAGGCTGATGCCGGAATAGCGATTGGTTCGCCTAACGATATTGCCGCAGATGCCGCAGACATTGTTTTACTTAATAAAGATCTGCGTTTGCTATTAGTTGTACAGCGATTAGCAAATAAAACGATGCGGAATATCAAAGAGAACCTTTTTTTCGCATTTCTCTATAATCTCTTAATGGTCCCTATTGCAGCAGGCTTATTCTATTTATTTAAAATACATTTTTTACTCGATCCTTTATGGGCTGTAACAGCCATGTTTTTAGGCACTTTATCTGTATTATTGAATGGATTCCGATTACAGCGTTTCAAAAAATAATAAACCAAAATTTAACGTCACTGTTATTTTAATAAATACTGATGACGAGAGAAATATATGAAATCGCCATAACTCACCATAACTCACCTAAAATTGAGATGCCTATTATAGGTATGTGAATGGCGCATTTATACTTTAATGCAAAAAATAAGTTATATAAATGAGACGTTTGTACGGGTTGATTTTCATTTTTATGTGCACATTGAGCGCTAACGCTCAGTTTACTGAATCATTTCACACTACCTTCTATGATCCCGATACTCTAAAACGTCCTTTTAAGGCATTGGGATTATCATTATTTCCGGATGCGACCATCTATAGTATTAACCGCTATATTAAGCATAGTGAATTTGCTTATATCGACTGGCATAGTACTTATGATAATTTCATGTTTACCTCTCTATGGGACAACGATATGTTCGGGACCAATTTATTAGCACATCCTTTTCATGGTAGCCTGGATTACTGCGGGGCACGTGTAAGTGGCATGAATTATTGGGAAAGTTTTCCATATGTGTTTGGGGCATCGGCTTTATGGGAATTTGTGCTGGAAAATGAACCCGCCTCATTTAATGACCAGCTTGCAACCTCTTTTGGCGGGACTATTTTAGGAGAATCATCCTTTCGACTATCGTCGATGATTATAAAAAATGATGCAACAGGTTTTGAAAGAGTAATTCGGGAAATTTTTGGAACTCTTACATGCCCGATGAATGGAATCAATAGATTAATTACAGGAGAAATGTGGAAAAAAAGACATATCCGTCGCCCATATCCCTCTGAAATTATTCCCGTAAATTTCGGGTTCGACCTATCTGCACGGCATCTGATTCGATTTGATAACCATAATGAACATAGTTGGAGCCCGTATCTACATGGGTGGCTTATTTATGGAAATCCATTTCGCAAAGAAAATATGCGTCCACTTGATTATTTCCGGTTCGACTTTAGCCTTGACCTAAGTGCAAAAAGTGCGATTTTATCATCGTTAGAAGTAGTAGGATTATTATGGGGAAAACAAATAGAAACTTCTGCTCTTAATAAAAACCTGATGTGGGGAGTATTTCAGCATTTTACCTATAAAGAAAAAGAAGCATTTGGAAGCGATTCAGTACCGGCAATGCGATATGCGGAACCAGCGTCCGTAGGAGTTGGACTGGCATATGCCCATAAAAACATAAAAAATGGAAATTACTTCAGAGGCGCAGCCCACTTGAATGCCGTGCTTCTTGGAGGGGCTCATGCTTCTTATTTTAAATTAAAAGGTCGTGAATATAATTTTGGACAAGGATATAGCATAAAGATGAATCTTAATTATAATATAAAAGACAAATTAATGTTTGGGGTAAATTCTACATTTACACATTTATTCACGTGGAAAGGATATAAAAAAGGAATAATCATTGAAGAACAAGACTTTCGGACATTGAATGCAATGGGAGATAAAGGAAATACTATTATAGGAATTTTCCGCCCTTATTTCCAATGGAATATACTAAAACATTTTGCATTAAACCTTTCGGGAGTATTATTTACCCAACATAATCATAACTGTCAGTTCAAGAATACTAATTATTATTTTATGGAAACAAATCTGGGAATTAAATACACTTACTAAGAACAACGCTTCATCCGGCTTTATCCATTATCATGAAAACTACTTTATGCGTATATCTATTTGCCATACCGGTTTTATCAAAATGGAACAAAACCACCTAGTTTGCTTTCATTTTGCTTGAATTTGTTTTTTTATTTAATTATTTGAAATAATAATTTTAGTTTTACAAAAATTTGTCATATTTTAGCCAACGCATATAAAAAAGATCTATTCAGATTATAATCCCCTACGAACATGAAAGTACAAGAAGTATTAGATTTATTAGCGATCCGGTTTCCTAACGAACCGGAATATCTTCAAGCTGTAGAAGAAGTTTTGATATCTATAGAGGATATTTATAATCAACATCCCGAATTCGAAAGAGTAAACTTAATTGAACGTCTGTGTATTCCAGATCGTATTTTTTCTTTTCGGGTAAACTGGACAGACGACAGAGGCAATGTTCATACCAATATGGGATATCGTGTACAACATAACAATGCAATTGGCCCTTATAAAGGAGGAATCCGATTCCATTCTTCTGTAAATCCATCTATCCTGAAGTTCTTGGCATTTGAACAAACATTTAAAAACTCATTGACTACACTTCCGATGGGAGGAGGTAAAGGTGGATCTGACTTTAATCCGAAAGGAAAATCCAATGAGGAAATTATGCGTTTTTGTCAGGCATTCGTGTTGGAGTTATGGCGCCATATCGGACCTCAAACAGATGTACCAGCTGGAGATATAGGAGTTGGCGGACGTGAAGTAAACTATATGTATGGAATGTATAAAAAGCTTGCACGTGAAAATACGGGAACCTTTACCGGAAAAAGTATTGAAGGAGGGGGTTCATTAATACGTCCGGAAGCTACAGGTTATGGAAATGTATATTTCCTTTTGGAAATGCTGAAAACTAAGAACATCGATATTAAAGGAAAAACAGTTGCAATCTCCGGTTCTGGAAATGTGGCTCAATATACTGCAGAAAAGTTAATTGAACTTGGAGCGAAAGTAGTAACCATGTCTGATAGTAATGGTTACATTTATGACCCGGAAGGTATTGACCGCGAAAAGCTTGAGTATATTATGGAACTTAAAAATTTATGGCGTGGCCGTATTCGCGAATATGCTGATAAATATGGATGTAAATATGTAGATGGCAAACGTCCGTGGAGTGAAAAATGTGATATAGCCTTACCAAGTGCTACTCAAAATGAGATTTCAGGAAAAGATGCACAAATCCTTGTAGATAATGGTTGTTTTGCCGTATCAGAAGGTGCAAATATGCCATCTACACCTGAAGCAATTGAAATATTCCAGAACAATGGGTTACTTTATGCTCCCGGGAAAGCTGCTAATGCAGGGGGTGTTTCTGTAAGCGGTCTTGAAATGACGCAGAATGCAATTAAACTCAGCTGGAGCAAAGAAGAGGTAGATAATAAGCTTAAACAAATTATGAATGATATTCATTCTCAATGTGTAAAATATGGTACACAAGAAGATGGCTATATCAATTATGTAAAAGGGGCAAATGTTGCCGGATTCATGAAAGTTGCTAAAGCAATGATGGATCAGGGTGTGATTTAAAAATATCTCTTAATAAAAAATAGAGTATATATCTACTTTTAATAGGTATATACTCTATTTTTTTTCTTTCCGTTAAAGTTTTCCATGGAATAACCATATTTCTAATATAAAAACAGCAGCGCCCGCCAAATAGCCAATCAATGCAAGCCAACTTATTTTTTTCAGATACCAGGTAAAACTTATTTTTTCCATTCCCATGACAACTACTCCGGCGGCCGATCCAATAATAAGTAAACTACCTCCTACCCCTGCACAATAAGTCAGAAAATGCCAATATATCCCGTCCGGAACAAAATACTCCATAAAACCCGGATCTGAAAAAGTATTGAGGGTTGCCGGATCTACCAATGGATAAAGGCCTAATGCAGCAGCTACCAAGGGGACATTATCGACAATAGAGGAAAGAACTCCTATCAAAAGATTGATTATATAGATATTATTAAATTTTGTCTCCAAAAAATGGGATACGGCAAGTAAGCCTCCTGCAGCTTGAAGAGCCGCTACGGCCATCAGAATTCCTAAAAAGAAAAGTAACGTTGGGATATCTATTCGCTTAATAAGAGTTGCTACCCGCAAATGGAAAGGTATTTCATCCGGAACATTCCGGTAAAATAAGTCTGTAATAATCCACAATACTCCTAACACCAACATAACACCCGTAAACGGAGGTAAATGAGTGAGATTTTTATAAATAGGCACAGACAATAAGCCAACTATACCCAAAATCAGAATCGTTAATTTTCGCCGATAATCTACGACATACGCATGGGTTTTATGTTCTTTCTTTATTTCTCCATGTGGTTTGACATCTCCTTTCAAAGAATGAGTTACCAATAATAACGGTACTACAACCGATACTATGCTCGGCAAAAATACATATTCAACCAGTTTTACTGGCGACACAGTACCTTTAACCCATAATAAAATAGTTGTAACATCCCCTATCGGCGACCATGCACCTCCACTGTTTGACGCAATAATAATAATACTTGCGTACCACCATCGTTCCATTTTATCTGGAATAATCTTGTTCAACAGAGCGATCATTACTATTGCCGTAGTAAGATTGTCAATTACAGCAGATAAAAAGAAAGATACAAAGACTAATAGCCAAAGTAATTTTTTCTTATTACGTGTTGTTATTTTATCTGTAATTAAAGTAAAACCACCATGTATATCGATCATTTCTACAATAGTCATAGCTCCAAGAAGGAAAAATACTATTTCCGACACATCCCCTACATGTTCTATTAACTGGAAATCGACAACAAACCGAACGGCTTGTTGTGAAACAGTAAGATTAGACAGGCCACTGTTATCTTCAATAAAACAGCGGAACCAATCGGCATCCATTTTAGGGACAATAAATGGGGCGGCAAAGATGTAAAGAGTCCAAAGAGTCATACTCATTACCAATGCAATTGCCGCCTTATTTACTTTGATTGTATGTTCTAATGAAATTAATACATATCCTAACAGAAACAGGATACTCATTAATATAACCATTATGTTTATTTTTATCCGATTTCCAAATTACGATCAAGATTTAATCCAACGATAATCCGTTGAGCTAATTCCTTATCTGCTTTTGCAAATATATTTAGCTGTCGCTGGATAATTTCATCTTTCTTATCACCTTTAATCTGATTCATCGAATCAACGATAACGGATACTAATCGTTCGCGAGCTCCTTCATCCATAACCTCCCGATACAAAATGCCTGGTTGAGTATAATAATCATGATCGAATGGACCATTCCTATCGAAATAATCAACAATCGCATTTTCTAATATCATCGCAGTATTTTTATAAGCCTCATCAATTTCAATATGATCAAAGCTATTGGGTCTGTAATTTGGTGAGGCTCCCCCATTATCGCTGCAATTCATTTTTCCATCGCGTTGATAATTATGAACCGGACAAATCGGACGGTTTACCGGTAACATTTCATAATTGGCACCCAAGCGATAACGATGTGCATCCGGATAAGCGAATAAACGCCCTTGCAACATTTTATCCGGAGAATATGAAATTCCATCAACGAAGCTGGACGGATTATAGGCAACCTGCTCTATATCTGCAAAATAGTTATCCGGTATTTTATTTAAGGTTAGTATGCCGACATCTATAAGAGGAAATTCTTTGTGAGGCCATATTTTTGTAACATCAAATGGATTATATTTCCATTTCTTAGCCTGGTCTTGAGTCATGACTTGTATTTTTAGTTCCCATTGAGGGTAATCTCCCGCTTCAATATGATCAACAAGGTCATGTTGGCACCAATTAGGTGATTTGCCGGCCATTTCAATAGCCGCATCATTTGTAAAACACTTAATTCCTTGCCGGGTTTTAAAATGAAATTTTACCCATACTAGCTCATTGTTTTTATTAATCATTGAAAAAGTATGACTTCCATATCCATTCATGTTTCGATATGTATACGGAATACCGCGATCACTCATTAATATTATTATTTGATGCAGGCTTTCCGGATTCCAGCTCCAGAAATCCCAGGCCATCGTGGCCTCCGGACAATTAGTTTTAGGATCTCGTTTTTGAGAATGGATAAAGTCAGGGAACTTTTTAGCATCTTTAATAAAGAATACAGGTGTATTATTCCCTACTAAATCCCAATTGCCATCTTCTGTATAAAACTTTACGGCAAATCCACGAGGATCACGAACTGTGTCAGCACTTCCTCGTTCACCTGCCACTGTGCTGAAACGAACTATTACTTTTGTTTCTTTTCCTATTTCATCAAATAATTTAGCCCGGCAATATTGGGTGATATCATTTGTTACCGTAAATACACCATAGGCTCCACTACCCTTTGCATGCACAACCCGCTCAGGAATCCGTTCGCGATTAAAATGGGCGAGCTTTTCCTGTAAAAAAGAATCTTGAAGCAATACAGGACCTCGAGGACCAACCGTCATAGAATCTTCATACGAATAGACAGGTGCTCCGGATGCATTAGTAAGAAATTCCTTTTTATTATCTGTAGCCATATGGATTATATTAATGGGTTAGTAATATTTTCAATATTTACAGGTAATAATTCTCCTATATTATTTTGCGCTGATTTTTCATTACAACCTTTTATACCCCAGAATACTGCGATAATAGCTATCACAATAACCAAAATAATCAATACGTAATTAGGTTTCCCTTTGGGGACAGATACAGGAGAGGGCTCTACACCTTCAACTTCATCTCCAAGAATAATTTTATTTTCATCACTAATTTCTTCCCCCGGATGATGTTTGTCTGTTGGTAAATCAGATTTATCAATCACTTCTTTCTTAATGTTGTCGTCAGCTTCTTTCATAGCAGTAATTTATTAGTTGTTTTTATTCTTTTTGTAGAATCTATTCTTATTATATAAAACAATAGTTCGGGAGGATGGTTTGTTTTAAAACATTTCTAACTGACAATCTGTTATACTCTTAAAAAGATTAAGATGAGAAAATCTCTCACTTAAATAAAAAAGTTGAATGTAAATAAGTATGGTATGATTAAAGATTTTATCGTAGCAACCCAGCCAAACGGGGAGAAAATACTAATTCAAGTAAATAATATTTTCTCTATAGTAGGTAATAATGATGGCTGTATGATTCAAAGTATTGGAGCCCGTGATAATGCAGTAGAGGTCACAGAATCATTAGCGACAATTATTGAGAAAATAGACAAAAAGATTTAAGGTAGCCGTAAAAAAACAGGAGCTTAAAAAAGCCCCTGTTTTTTACATAAATATGTATATCAGCTAAATAACCCAACAACCAGAGTCGTAAAAATCAATAGTAAAAGAATACTTATACATCCCAACCAAAGCGATATCATACGTAACAGCCGTATAGTTTCCAATAAGGGTTTGCTAATCTTTCCGGTTTGTGATTCTAACAAATATAATATTGACGATGAAAGAATAAAAAAATCGTCGACCCAACCAACAAAAGGAATATCCGGTATTAAATCAAAAGGAGAAACAGTATATAATATTCCTACTCCGGCAATAAGCCAAGGACTCCATTTCTCCCATTTTGTTTGCATCTGCATATCATTCATATTTATTTTCAGAATTATGTCGATATTCAGAAAGGATTTCATCTATAATTTGGGTAACCTTTCCGGCATCCGAAAGTGCATTGACATCTTGTTTTCCCTCAATAATCAAGTTTGATACATATTCGATCATTGGCATTTCTACTATTGACGGTTTATGACTAACAATAAGTTCTTCAATCCCTTTTATTTCTTTTCGAATATATTCCATATCAAAAGTAGAAAAGCTTATCTTTCCTTTTGTTCCGATAATTTCAAAACGATCTGTCACGTCTTTTTCTGCTGCGACAAAACTCCAGGAGCCATGAGCCAATACCCCCGACTCAAATTCGAAAATAGCTTCTACCGTATCTTCTACTTGATAGAGAGCAGCTCGATTGGAGGCAAATCCTTTGACCGACTGAATTTTACCAAAAAACCATAATAAAAGATCTATCTGATGGCTTGCCATATCAACGAAATAGCCACCACCGGCGATTGAAACATTTAATCTCCAATTTTTACTATCATTACGAAAATCGGATTTAGATGGTGAGCGCCAAAAACGAATTTGGGCTGAAAGGACAGTTCCTATTTCACCCTTATCCAAGATGGCTTTTATCTGCTTAAAGTAGTTGATATGGCGTCGATAATAAGCTACAAATAAAGGAACACCCGTTTTTTGTGAAACAGAAATCATTTTTTCGCACTCTGCTAAATTAAGAGCCATTGGTTTTTCAACATATACGGGTTTCCCTGCTTCCAGAGCCTCTATAGCATAATGCATATGACTACTGGGAGGTGTGGCAATATAAATAGCATCTACTTCTGGGTCATTTATTAATTTAGTCGCATCTGTATAATAAGTAGGCACATGATGACGTAATGCATAATCTGCTGCTGCAGCTTCATTACGCCGCATGACAGCATGTAAAGTGGTGTGAGGTAAATTATAAAATGCAGGTCCACTCTTTTTCTCAGTAACATCACCGCATCCTACAATACCCCAGTTTAATTTATTCATAACACTTATTTAAATTTTTAATCGGGATAATATTCGATCTCTCGTTCTACATAATAAACAGGATCATATTCATTAAAATCTACACGCACAATCCAATTTCCATGCTGGTCATAAGCAAACCTCTGCTGATGCATATCTCCATCTTTCCTATTATAAATTCTTATAGCTAATTTTCCATAAGGATCATATGTATATGATATTGCATCGACTACTTCTTCATCTGTTGAACGGACAATACAAAGTTTAAGCTGCCCTTGATTATTATATATCAACGTACGTGATTCACGTAATTGATGATTGGGATAATAGATTACCATCTTGATACATCTACCGGAATCATCATATTGATAAGCAATACTGTCTGTATTATTCGCCAAATATGGGAACGACCTTGTGTTTACGACACTCCCATCAGTATTATAAAAAAGAGTATCTGCATTTTGTGAGATTAACTCTCCTTTACCGATGACCCCATTATTTATTTCCGCCTTAAATATAGTTTCTGAAATCCATTTTACACATCCTTGTAAAGGGAAATAATCTTCAGAACCTTCCTGAGCTTTCATCTGGAAAACAAATCCCATTAATCCGACAATCACACAAACTAGGAGTAGTCTTTTCTTCATATTCTTATTGCATTAAAACGATTAATAGCTAATCATTTAACACTTCATAATAAGAATTAGTTTGAAAAATAGCAAAAGAAACTACGTGGTATCAGAAGAATATTTGTCTTTTCAATTTTCCATTTGAGGTATATTCAAAAGCCTGAATATAATATACCGCTTTGGGTTTTTCGTATTTGGTCAAAATAGTGGCTAAAAGCATTAATAGTTCGTTTTCAGCTTCAGAAGACAACTTATTCCCTTCCAAAACCAATATTAATTCTTCTCCGTATAATTGAGAGCTTCTTTTACTGAAGTAAAAAGGCTGTTTCAAAAATGGCTCTATTTTTTTTTCGAGTTCTTCGGGGACTATTTTAATCCCCCCCGAATTGACGACAAAGTCATATCGTCCTTTCCAATGAAACTCTGATGAATTACATAATTCAACAATATCATTGGTACTTAGCAAGTCTTGATGTAGTAATGGGGCTTTAACAATAAGGCAATGACGATCATCTTCATGGAAAGAAATTCCCGGTAACGCTCTGTAAGGCTCATTCGTATTCAATCGTTTTAAAGCAACATGCGATGCGGTTTCGGTCATTCCATAAGTAACATAACAAGCGGCACTTACGGCCTTTAGCTTATGCTCTAAAGAGGATGAAACTGGTGCTCCTCCTATAATCAACGATTCAATACAGGAAAAAGATCCATTACCATAAACACGTAATGTTTCTTCTACCTGCATCGGCACCATTGCACAAAACCGAAATAATTTGGGTGGAATAAATAATACTGTTGCGGGTTCTATTGCAGTCAAATCAAGCTCCCCCTCTATTGCCCGGACCAACATCATTTTTCCAGCTATATAATTAGCGGATAAACACAGTAGAACCGGATCATTTTTTTTTAGACGAAAAAAGTCTAAGGTAGCCCTTGCTGATTGCCGCATAGTTTCTTTAGATAAAGAAATTATCTTAGGCATTCCGGTCGAACCCGAAGTTTTCACATCAATGACTTGTGAATCATCAAACCATTGATGTAAAAAACTAAAGATATCTTTAAGATATATTGGCTGATCTTCAATAACATCTGGAGTTAGCTCACGAAAATAATCAGCAGAATAAATATGTTTGTTTAAAAATATTGTATTCATTTCTGGTTATTATGTATGATAAAACCATAATCCTTTGGTAAAGGCATATTGGGATTTAAATAAAGTAATTCTCCGGCTAAACGCAATCGTGAGGGTATGTTATTCATAAATACCTGTCCTGTACCCAAACCTTGCGGTAATAAGTTATGTCTAAGATAAGACCATTGAGCAATTGCATTTAATCCAATATTTGATTCTAAAGCAGAGGTTATCCACCAAGCAATACCTCGCTCTTCTGCCAAACGAATCCATTCCGAAGATGATTTAAAACCACCCGTTAAAGATGGTTTTAAAATTATATATTGAGGAGAAATATAATCCAGTAACTGCTGTCGCTCTTGAGTATCATGTATACCTATTAATTCTTCATCCAATGCAATCGGAAGCAAGTTGCGTGCACATAAAGCAGACATTTCATCCCATTTCCCCGCTTTGATCGGCTGTTCGATAGAATGAATATCCAATGATGCCAGCTTTTCCAATTTGTTGATTGCATCCTCAAACCCAAATGCCCCATTCGCATCAACGCGTAATTCGAGCTCTTTAACAGAGAATGAAGAGCGTAAATTCTGTAATAAAGAATACTCTTTTTCAAAGTCAATAGCACCGATTTTCATTTTTAGACAAGTAAATCCTGCTTCTAATTTATGGCTAATGCGTCGAATCATTTCCTTTTGAGATCCCATCCAAATTAGGCCATTAATCCGTATAGCAGCATTACCTTCTGTAAATTCGGAAGGAAATAGATTTCGGATTCCTCCATTTTGATAGTCAACCCAAGCCATTTCTACTCCAAAACGAATCGAAGGGAAATCAGTTAATAACTCTGGATTCTCAATATAAATCCGAATATTATTACAAACGTTCTTAAGGACTGGCTCATATTCCGATAAATCATCACAGCTCAATCCCGGCAAAGGAGCACACTCTCCAATACCGATACGATTAGGCTGATCTGAATCTGTTATGAATAGATACCATACCGTACGCGTAGTCATAATTCCACGAGAAGTTCCTCCTGGTTCACGAAAATAGAGCGTATAAGGAGAATAAGTAGCACTAAGCATAATGATGAAAATTAAAGCATATTATATTATCCCGGAAATTTAGGAAATTGCTGAAAATCAGGATCACGCTTTTCAAGAAAAGCATGTTTTCCCTCTTGTGCTTCTTCCATTAAATAATACATTAATGTAGCATCCCCTGCAAATTCCATTAATCCACGTTGTCCATCCAATTCGGCATTTAATCCACGTTTAATCATTCTCAATGCCATAGGACTACGTTGTAGCATGATTTTACACCATTCAACGGTTGTATCTTCCAATTCTTCTAATGGAACGACTTTATTTACCATTCCCATCTCTTCCGCCTCATGGGCTGTATATTGGCGGCAAAGAAACCAAATTTCGCGCGCTTTCTTTTGTCCTACACAACGAGCTAAATAAGAAGACCCGAAACCAGCATCAAAACTACCAACTTTTGGCCCTGTTTGACCAAATTTAGCATTTTCGGAAGCTATTGTCAAATCGCAAACTACATGCAATACATGCCCTCCACCAATCGCATAGCCATTTACCATAGCTATGACAGGCTTAGGCATTGAACGAATTGCTTTATGCAAGTCCAATACATTTAAACGAGGGACTCCATCTTCATCAATATATCCGCCAACTCCTTTTACTTTCTGATCGCCTCCTGAACAAAATGCTTTTTCCCCCGCACCTGTCAAAACGATTACACCAATATCATTGCGTTCGCGACAAATCTGCATCGCATCTAACATCTCGACATTCGTTTCGGGACGAAATGCATTATATACTTCCGGACGATTAATTGTAATACGCGCAATTCCTTCAAAAAAATCAAATTTGATATCCGTATATTCTTTGATAGTAGTCCAAATACGTTTATTTTCCATCTATAATTATTTAAAATAGTTTTTTAAAATCACATCATTTATTTCGCGAGGAGTCATCACTTCCAAAATAGTAGGTTTTTCCCAGGCATATAGAGATCGCATAGCCTGTTTCAATTCTTTCTCTGTCTGGGCACATAAATAATTCAGGCCATAAGCTGCAGCCAACTGATGTATTTCTACTTGATGGGGAGTCTCAAAAAACTCCTCTAACTCGGATAGTTCTGAGGGCCCTTTTATAAAACGAAAAATGCCCCCGCCTCCATTATTTATCAAGATAATTTTCAGATTCTTAGACAACTGTGCATTCCAAAGAGCATTGCTATCATATAGAAAACTAATATCGCCGGTTATCAATGTGGTATATCCGTCATAGACAATAGCAGCCCCTGCTGCAGTAGACGTTGACCCGTCAATTCCACTGGTTCCGCGATTGGCGTTCACCCGGTTCGCTTTGCAGTTTTTAAACAATTGATGATAACGAACAGAAGTACCATTCGAGAGTTGTAGTCGGCTATTTGCCGGAATTAATTTCAATATGTGGCTAAATGCTTTTAAGTCACACCAACCAATTCCATCAACATACTCTTTATGCCGTAAATCCGCAGTCTGTACTAATTCAGCCCAACGACAATTAAATGTAGAGTCATTTGCTTTTACCAATGGGACTAACTGAGAAAAGAATTGTAATGGAGTGGTATTTACTTGTAGGGATAATGAACAAAATGTATCAATTGCTTGCTCCTCCTCTCCTATATACCAATGCTCCCGTGGAGCAAATTCCTTAAGTTTTCCTTTCAGTATTTTTGAGATAACAGCTCCACCATAACTAATCAAAATATCCGGAAAAAACATCTTTTGCTCTTTTGATTCTTTGGGCAAGCGACATAGTGTCCGATCAATGCATCCTACAAAACGCTTATCCTGTACATTTGCAATGGATTCTGTCAACACTACAACCTGTGGTAACTGAGCTAATTTTGAGAGTACCTTTTGTAATTTTTCAGACCCACTATGCATAGAGGCCAATATCATAATTTTAGGACAATTCGTTAATTGAATTGCTAAGTCATTCATTTGGTTCTCATTTATAGTCGCATTGGAGTTTAAGCGATTAAAAACCCGAGGTTGATTTTGAACTTGTCCCATTAGTCCGCACAAAGGCTCTTCTAATGGAATATTTAAATGAACTGGCCCTTTCCGGCCACTAGTCATGCGGTTGAATGCTTCATTTATCGTCCGATTAATATACCATTCTGTTGATTTTGTGCTATTTTCAACAGGTAATTGATAAGATGCTTTTACAAGGGAATCTAAAACCTTAAATTGACGAACAGTTTGACTATCATCCTGATCTATCCATTCTTCAGGACGATCGGCAGACATAACCAACAATGGGATTCGCTGATAATAAGCCTCTGCAATTCCGGGCCCATAGTTCAATAAAGCAGTCCCTGACGTACAAATTAATCCTACTGGTTCCTCTGTTTGCTGAGCAATCCCTAATGCAAAATATGCAGCACTCCTTTCATCTACAATGACATGGCAGATTATACCCTTTTCACGATTAAACGCAACCACCAAAGGAGCGTTTCTTGAGCCGGGCGAAACTACCACATGTCGTAATCCTCTTAACGCACACAATCGGGCAAGCATTTGTACGTTTCTTTTATCAGTAGTTTTATCCATCAGTTTAATTTAATACATTCAAAATAGTCTGAGCTTTCAGGCATGTTTCTTCCCATTCATTTTCAGGGACGGAATCCGCTGTAATACCACCACCGACATATAATAAACCATATTCATTTAACAATCGCGCAGAGCGTAAGTTTACAAATAAAGCTAAATCTCCATTTGCTTCTTGATATCCAAGATATCCAGCATAAAAATCACGGGATAATGACTCGATTTCATGAATCATAGTCAATGCTTCAGATGTCGGAGACCCACAAACAGCAGGAGTCGGATGAAGCGCCATTATAAGATCAGCTATTTGACAATGAGAAAGGACTCCATGTATCATTGTTTGTAAATGACCAACGCCGCCTGCTTTTTTGACACATAAGGGTTCGCATGTAACCTTTTTTACTTGTGAGGATATTAGTTTATTATATATATACTCTGTTACGATAGCCTGTTCTTTTTTTTCTTTTGCCGCCCAGGTTTCAACATGTTCAGTAATTCCGGCTTCCCATTTACGGGTTCCAGCCAAAGACATTGTTATAAATGAATCATTGTGGACTTTTAACAAAGTTTCCGGTGAAGCACCTATCCATGTTGTCACTCCTGGTAAATTTACTAAGAAAACACATGCATCTTTATAACATGCTTCTAATTGAGTAAATATATATCCTGCCTTTTTGCGAGTCAAACGGTCGGTCTTTACACAACGAGCCAAAATAGCCTTTTCTGCTCTTCCTGTCCTAATTTGATCAATATAACGATTACATTGTGAAATATACTCTTCATAAGAAGATTCAATCACAGGCGAAGTTTCTTCCTGAGATGTAAAAAAAGAAAGTTGCAGTGTTAATTCAGCTAATACATGAAGATCAGATGGAAGATCAAAAAGATAATCGGGAGTAAGCAGATATGCATATTTATTTTCGAAAGGAGCAATAATAAAACCTTCTTTTCCTATAAAACTATCTATGGGTGCTTTTTGTAATTCACTATTACTCTGAACTCCACAATGAATTTTATTTTCATTTGGCAAACGATACAAAAAGAAGGGAATATTTTGATCAATCATCCCACTTATAACATCACAAAATTTACGCATAGAAGGTTAATTTGAATTACAAATATAGCCTTTATTCGTGTTTTACCGACTTGAAGAAGTACTAAAAAAATCTGCCGATTCTCTTTAATAAAGAATCGGCAGAAAAATTTTATAAGAAATAATTCTTGTGATTATTGATGTTCAAATCTGTTTGGACGAACCATATTCTCAGGTTTTAACATTTCATCCAACTCTTGTTTCGTCATAAGTTTTTCATCCAGAATTAATTCGTAAATACCTTTGCCGGTTTCCATAGCTTTACGAGCCAGGCGAGAGCATGTCTCGTAACCTAAAAATGGCAAAAGTGCTGTTACAATACCAATGCTATTATATACCAGATTCCGACAATGTTCCTCATTTGCAGTAATACCGATAATACATTTATCGCGTAATGTTGTCATAGCCTTAGTCATCATTTCTATTGATTCAAACATAGAGAATACAATAATAGGCTCCATAACATTTAACTCAAGCTGTCCGGCTTCAGCTGCAAAAGTAACAGTAAGGTCATTTCCGATTACTTTAAATGCAACCTGATTGACTACTTCGGGTATGACAGGGTTTACTTTACCAGGCATGATGGAAGAACCCGGTTGCATCGGTGGTAAGTTGATTTCATTTAGCCCGGTACGCGGACCACTGGATAATAAACGAAGGTCATTGCATATTTTTGACAATTTTACAGCAAGACGTTTTACTGCAGATGAATACATAACGAATGCGCCTGTATCATTTGTAGCTTCGATAAAGTCTGTTGCAGCAACAACCGGCATTTGAGAAACCTCAGCAAGATATTTAATACATAATGCAGAGTACTCTGGTTTAGCAGTAATTCCTGTACCAATTGCGGTAGCTCCCATATTCACCTCTAAGAATAGGTTGACATTCTGCTCTAACCGTGGAATCTCCTCAGCCAGATTGGTTGCATATGCATTAAATTCCTGTCCCAGCGTCATTGGAACAGCATCTTGTAATTGCGTACGGCCCATCTTTATAACATTTGCAAACTGCACGCCTTTCGCTCTAAAAGCTTCAATCAGGTAATTTAATGTACTAACCAACTTCCGATTGCTAAGCAATAGGGCCAATTTTACAGCTGTTGGATAAACATCATTAGTTGATTGAGACATATTCACATCATCATTGGGATGCAAAAATGCATAATCTCCTTTCGGATGACCTAATATTTCCAAAGCACGGTTAGCAATTACTTCATTTCCATTCATATTGGTAGAAGTACCTGCTCCACCTTGAACCATGTCCACAACAAACTGATCATTAAACTTTCCGGCGCGAACTTCTTTACAGGCTTCTATAATTGCGGCGGCTTTCTCACTGCTAAGATCGCCCAAATCACGATTAGCCATAGCGGCAGCCTCTTTTACCATAGCTAGCCCCTGTATTAATTCGTGAAAATAACTAAGTGGAATATTACTGATATTGAAGTTCTCTAATGCGCGCAATGTTTGTACGCCATAATAATACTGATCTGGGATCTCTTTGTCACCCAAAAAGTCATGCTCTTTACGAGTCTTTACATTTGAATTATTTACATTCATATTCATACCACACAGGCTTTTAAATTGTAATTAAAAAGCTTTTCAATCCTCTTTTCTGTAAACAAACCTATTATTAATTGGTTCATTAAAGTTTGACTAGAATAGTAAAAGCAATTTGAGTTCATTTGAATATAATTCTTATAAAAAACAGTTTAAAAATAAAAGTGGCTTTGAACTAAAATCGTTCAAAACCACCTCTATTCATATCTACCCAGATGAATCAGGTATTTATTCTACATACAGTACCAATCCTTTTAAGTATTCACCTTCTGGATGATAAATATTGATTGGATGATCTGCCGGTTGTGTCATTTGATGAATAATACGTACACGTCTTCCAGACTGCGCAGCAGCACTGAATACAGCTAAACGGAAGTTTTCTTTTGAAACCACCTGAGAACAAGAGAATGTAAATAAAATACCTCCGGGTTTGATTTTTTCAAATGCTTTTGCATTCAGCTTGCGATATCCCTGTAGAGCATTACGCAACACATTTTTATGTTTAGCAAAAGCAGGAGGATCAAGAATAATTAAATCATATTGATCTCCCATTCGGTCTAAATACTTAAATGCATCTTCGGCAAAAGCTTGATGACGAGAATCGCCCGGAAAATTTAATTCTACATTTTTATTTGTCAGATCTATTGCTTTTGCAGAACTATCTACAGAGTGTACGAGTTTTGCCTTTCCTCGCATTGCATAGAAAGAAAATCCGCCGGTATAACAAAACATATTTAATACCGATCGCCCTTTTGAATAATGTTCAAGCAATGAACGATTTTCTCTTTGATCCACAAAAAAACCGGTCTTTTGTCCACGTAACCAATCTACGTGAAATTTCAATCCGTTTTCAATAGCTATATCTGTATGATCATCACCTCCTATCAAATAACCATTTTCAGCTCCCAGATCAGCCTTGTATGGAAGCGTCGTTTCTGATTTATAATATACGTTTTTAATTTCGGCACCAGCGACCTCGATTAATGCCTTTGCCAGCTCTTCTCGTACAAAATGCATTCCGGGAGCATGAGCTTGCATAACTGCCGTATGAGCATATACGTCCACAATTAATCCCGGAAGATAATCACCTTCACCATGCACCAAACGGTAAGTATTATTTTGCTCTCCTTCTACAAGCCCCAAGCTCTGACGCAAATCAAAAGCTACTTGTAGTCTTTTTTTCCAAAACTGAGCATTAATCTCTTCTTGCTCAAAAGTAAGGATACGAACGGCTATACTGCCAATTTGATAATGCCCAATCGCCAGAAAATCCCCCTTGCTATCAACCACTTCAACCACGTCACCCTCTTCCGGCTGACTTTCAAAACGCGCAATGGCTCCTGAAAAAATCCATGGGTGGAAGCGCTTCATTGAGTCTTCTTTCCCTGGTTTTAATTGTATCTTAATATATTTCATAATCATTTAAAGAAGAGTTTGAATAAATCATTCCCGTTTGCAAAGATAAGAAGTCCAAATAACAATGCCATCCCTGTAAGCTGAGCATATTCCATAAACTTCTCATTTGGTTTACGGCGTGTAATTACCTCAAATAATAAAAATAGAACGTGTCCTCCATCTAAGGCCGGAATAGGTAAAATATTCATAAAGCCCAACATAATCGAAAGGAAAGCAGTTAACTCCCAGAATGCACGCCAATTCCAAACAGATGGGAATATATTACCAATAGCAACAAAGCCACCAACACTTTGTGCTCCTTCTTTAGTAAATACATATTTCAGAGAACTAACATATCCACTCAACCGATCTACACCTTTTGAAATTCCAGCTGGAATAGCCTCGAATAAAGTATATTTTTTATTTACTAAATCATATAATTGAGCCGGATTTTTCAGTCCTACCCCAATCGTTCCTTCCGAAGATATGGATACAGGTAAGTTTAACAATTCTCCACTTCGATAAAAAGAGAAGTCAAGAGATTCGCCTTTATGATCTGCCAAGATCTTCGTTACTTCAACCTGAGATGGAGTTGCAATGCCTGCAACCGATATCACACTATCATTAGCCATCAATCCGGCTTTAGCCGCATTACTCTCTTTTAAAATAGTATTGATCACAAATGGAACTCTTTCATGAGCGAACCATGTATTCGCGGCTATGATTTGTTGCATTAGATCATTAGGCATATCTAATATAACATTTTCACCATTACGTAATACCGTAACATGTTGCGCTTCCCCAATACGTTGAATATCCAGTTTTTCTATAGGTTCATTATCTACAGCAATAAGAATATCTCCATTTTTAAACCCGGCTCCTAAGGCAACTTCGCCGAATTCCATCCCGGCAGTCACATTCTTTAAAGGCAAATAAGTATCTCCCCAATGAAATGCAATAGCGGCATATATAATAATTGCAAGAATAAAATTAAATAAAACACCGCCAATCATAATCATCAATCGGGCAAATGCCGATTTAGAGCGAAACTCCCATGGTTGAGCCGGTAATGCCATCTGTTCTTTATCCATAGATTCATCAATCATTCCGGCTATTTTTACATAACCTCCTAACGGTAGCCATCCGACCCCATATTCAGTATCACTGTTTTTAGGTTTAAATTTAAACAAAGAAAACCATGGATTGAAAAACAAATAAAATTTCTCTACGCGCACTTTAAAAATCCGGGCAAAAATAAAATGGCCAAATTCATGCACAATTACCAGGATCGACAGCGCCAATACCAACTGTAATGCCTTTACTAAAAATACTTCCATTAAAAAGCAGTTATTATAATTATAAAATAGTTGAAACTTATTCTTTTCAGCGAAATTACGCACTTTTTGCTTTAAAGTAGTTTAAAACAAAAAAGTAAAAATAAATTTTATTAAACTAATAAGCTTAAAGCTAGTTTCCGGGTTTCCGAATCCGTATTTACATAATCCTCGAAGGAAGGAACAGTAATATTCGAAACTTGTTCAAGACACTTCTCGATAATGTGTGACATCTGTGTAAAGCCACAATGATTGTGTAAAAAAGCATCTACAACCACTTCATTCGCTGCATTTAAAACACAAGGGCGGTTTCCTCCTGCATGCATTGCATCAAAAGCTAACTGTAGATTAGGAAATCGTTTCAAATCTGGCTCTTCAAATGTAAGAGAGGCATAGTCCTGCCATCTCATTCTCGGATTCACAGAACTTTCCATTCGTTTCGGAAAAGAAAGAGCATATGCTATCGGAACTTTCATATCAGGCATACCCAATTGCGCTTTAACAGCTCCATCTTTAAACTGAACCATAGAATGAATAATAGACTGAGGATGAACCACTACATCTATTTGGTCCACGGCAACATCAAACAGCCATTTTGCTTCTATTACTTCAAATCCTTTATTCATCAAGGTTGCCGAATCTACTGTAATTTTTGCACCCATATTCCAATTTGGGTGTTTTAATGCTTCCTGCGAAGTTACATGCTGTAATGCTTCTATTGTAAAATTTCGAAAAGGACCTCCGGAGGCGGTAAGAATCAGTTTTTCTATAGGACTGTAATCTTCTCCAACCAAACATTGAAAAATAGCGGAATGCTCCGAATCGACTGGCAATACTGAAACTTTATGCTGTGCACACAAACTCTTTATGAGCTCGCCGGCAACTACTAATGTTTCTTTATTCGCAAGTGCAATTGTTTTATTTGCACGAATAGCGTGAATAGTCGGCTTTAATCCAGAATATCCAACCATTGCCGTTACAACAATATCGATCTCTTGATTTTCAACAACCTGACAAATAGCCTCTGCTCCGGCATATACTTTTATAGGCAAATCAGCCAATCCCTCTGTTACATAGTTATAATGTTTTTCATTAGCAATAACCACAATATCCGGAATAAATATCCGGGCTTGCCGTATAAGTAAATCGGCACTATTATTTGCAGTTAATACACTCACTTCAAACAGGTCAGAATGTTCTGCTATCACTTCTAGCGTTTGGCGCCCAATCGATCCGGTAGAGCCTAATATCGCAATTTGTTTCTTCATTATATAATATGTCCTTTTTTACTTGAGATATTGAGAGAAAAACTTCTCTATTAAAAATTAATGTATACCATCGGATCAAGAGCTACCCCTTTATACCATAACTCATAATGCAAACGAGGCTGCTTTTGACTATCTTTTGCCATTAATCCTATTAGGGTTCCTGCTTCAACTTTATGGTTTTCTTTCCGCATCGGAGTAGACAGATTTTTAAATATAGAAATATATCCGTCATTATGTTGAATTTGCATTACATATCCATCATGAATTGTATATCCGATAAAAATAACTGTTCCCTCTAAAGGTGTGGCAACCGCTGCATTTTTTGCACACAATAGTTCTACTCCAAAAATATCACGTGTGGCATCAAAACGCTCTACTACCACCCCTTTAACTGGGGAATAAAAAATCACACCTTCAGCCGGAGGTGTTGGAGCCAAAATTGTAAGATTATATTTCTCATCCTCTTCAAAGCGGTTCACATATTGTAGCTCCCGTTCGCTTCGTAAAGGCAGAGAATCAGCAGGAATGATTATTAAGGAATCCATCGGAATAATAGAATCATTCTTTACTTCTCCTTTTAATATACTACGTATATTTTCGAGATAAATGGTACGCCGCAAATTTTGTTCGGTAAGAGAGTCAAGCCGCATACGTGTTCCAACTAACTCTGTACGCAACTCTGAGTTGAGATAACCTGGCAAATAATTTCGCAATGGAGTCAATAGAATTAGAAGAACTACGAAAAACACTCCTGCGCCAATCAATAAAAACCCAGCAAGAAAAGCTGTTAACTGAGATATACGCAGGCTAAATATATCCTCGAGAGTATTCTCATTTAATAAAATCAGTTTGTATTTAAAACGTATCTTCTGCCAAAAGTTATTGTTTTTTTTATTCCTCGGCATCTTCTAAAATTAATGTTAAATCGCATCTTACTCAACAATCTTATACGATCGACTGTTATATGAGAAAAGCGAATGCAAATCTAATAAAATAAGATTAAACAAAAGCCCAAAACATAAGCATTCTCCTGTCTGGGATAAGGAAAAAGCGCTCGTTAAAAGTTGAGAAAAAGTAATGACTAATGAACATTTTTAAAACATTCTCTGTTTTAAAGTAAATTATTAAAACAGTAAGAAATGTTACTTGTAATAAAAAGATAATCAAAATTACTCGATGTTAAACTAAACTTTAAAAAAAAGACAATGAAAAAGAAAAGTGTGTTTGTAGCCTTTGGTTTATTGCTCACAGTTCTCTTGTTTTCTGCTCAATCCATGATGGCACAACAACAAGATATGACTAGCAAAAACCACTATTATGAACTAAAATTCGGAGATAATATGTATATCTCCGGAGGTGCAGGGATAAATCTGTTTATGATTCAGGATATTCCGGGTGTAAACAATGATAGACCCCTAACCGCTGCCGGAACATTTGCTATTGGGAAATGGCTTACTCCTTATACCGGATTACGTTTGGAATTTGCAGGTGCCCCTTTGAAAATTTTCAATCCATTAGTAGGTGGTGGTGCCGAAAAGAAATCGGTAGGTTATTTTGGTGTATACGGAGACTTTATGTGGGACATGAGTAATACTTTCGGTGGATATAATGAAAAACGCGTAGTTAGCATTATTCCTTTTGCTGGTATTTCTTATATGACTACTACCAAAGATAACTTTAATGGAGAAAAACCGCATGCGTTCCCAATGTCTGCTGGTATTAAAATCAATTTCCGTCTTTCTCATTATATTGATTTCTATCTGCAGGATCGTTTTTCTTTCACAACAGACGAATTCGATGGTCTTGACGGAGGCAATTTCATAGAACCAATCATGACAGCGACTGCCGGATTTACAATTAAATTTGGAGCAAACAGATTTACTGCTTACAATCCATTCGAAGAACAATTAATGATCAACCAATTAAATGATAAGGTTAATCAATTAAGAAGTGAATTGGATGCTTGCAATAGCCGCAAATGTCCAGAAGTTACACCAACTCCTTGTCCTGAATGTCCAGTATGTAATTTGACTTCTGTAGTTAGATTCCGTATCAACAGTTCGGCTATTTCTCGCGAACAACAGGTTAATGTATTCAATGCTGCAGAATGGATGAAACAACATGACAATACAATTGTTGAAGTTGTAGGTTATGCAGACAAAGATACCGGTACTCCTGAATACAATCTTGATTTAAGCCAACGTAGAGCTCAAGCTGTAGCAGACGAGCTGATTAAAACATACAATATCGATTCTAACAGAATTAAAATCGTTGCTAAGGGATCTATGGAGCAACCTTATCCAGATCATAACGATTGGAACCGCGTTGTTATATTTGTAAATGAAAAATAAAAGAAATATTTTAAATATTTCGATCTAAGAGAGTTGTCTTATAAGGCAACTCTTTTTTTGTTTTATCTCTTTTTTATCTACTTTTGATTGCTATTTATTCAGTCCGAAAATACAAGGATGCCATAATCAAGATAACTCATTAAAATATTACATAAATGAATTTTATTCCTCAAATCTTACAAGATGTATGGGTAATTGAACCTAAAGTCTTTGGTGATTCTCGCGGATATTTTACAGAAACCTATAAACAGGCTCTTTTTGAACAATATATCGGAAAAATTAATTTCATCCAAGACAATGAATCTAAATCCGGATTTGGCGTATTACGCGGTTTACACTATCAAAAAAATGATGCTGCACAAGCAAAATTAGTTCGTGTTATACAGGGCAAAGTACTCGATATTATTGTAGACCTCCGTACTTCGTCTCAAACTTATGGAAAATGGCTAGCAGTAGAACTCTCTGATGAAAACCATCATCAACTTTTCGTACCGAGAGGTTTTGCCCATGGGTTCTTAGTATTAAGCGAAACAGCGATATTTAATTATAAAGTTGATAATGCCTATCAACCAGAAAAAGAAGCCTGTTTAATATATAATGATCCAACATTAAATATATCCTATCCGATAGATAGTTGCCGAATGAAATTATCTGATAAAGATTTGAAAGGATTATCATTTGCTGATGCACCTAAATTTTAAAGTCATCCGATAAAACTACAGGGAGTTAGAAAACAAAATATTTCCCAACTCCCTGTATTATATTAGTCTAAATCAACAACCGTAATACCAGCTCCACCAAACTGAACATGTTCATCGTTGAATGAACCTACTCCATTTACCGTAGATAAATATTGTCGTATTAATTGCCGTAAAGCCCCGGTACCCGTTCCGTGCAGAATACGTACGCGCGCCATACCAACAAGAATTGCATCATCAATAAAATAAGTAACCGCCTGTAATGCCTCTTCTCCTCGCATCCCCCTAATATCAATATCCTGCTTAAAATTAAGTTTTCGTTCTCGAATTTCATCTGCAGTAGTGGATGAAAGATATGTATTCTTTGGCTGCTCCCGCTTAATCTGATTTTTACTCATTTTTTCCAGCTTATCTATTTTGACACTGGACTTAAGCATACCAAATGCGACCGTAATATTTTTACCATTTACCTCCAAGACCTCTCCTATTGAAGTCTGACCTTTAAGTCTTACAGCATCTCCTGGTTCAATTATCTCCGGTCGGAAAACGTTCTTCTCTTTTGGCGACGCAGAAGGATTCTTTTTCTTCTCCTCTCGTTCTTTAAGCTTCTGTATTTTGCGAGCTATTTTATCATCCAACACCGGTTCTGCTTCCACTGCATCTCGAAACTCAGCAAGTTTTTTTCTCAACTCACGTGTCTTTTCTTTATCAGCTTGCGCTTCTTTAATATCCCGTATTGTATTCTCAATTCGGGTATTAGCCTCTCCCAACACCTTTTCTGCTTCAGATTTAGCTGCTTTCAGGATTTCCTTTCGTTGCTTATCAAGTTCTAATAACTGCTTTTCATATCGAGCTGAAGATTCCTCCAAACGTTTTTCCTGCAAACGAATATTTTGCCGTTTGTTCTCCCAATATCTTTTATCCCGAACAATATCTTGCAAATATTTATCCATATCAATATAGTCTGAACCAACGATTTCAGATGCTTCAGAAATAACCTCTTCAGGCAATCCTATCTTCCGGGCTATTTCAATCGCAAATGAACTACCCGGATTCCCGACTGATAATTTAAATAAAGGCTGCATCAAATGACGATCATAAAGCATCGCTCCATTAACAATACCCTCTGTATCTTCTGCAAAATGTTTTAGATTTTGATAATGAGTGGTAATTACACCATAAGCTCCATTTTTATTAAACCGGTCTAACAATGCCTGAGCAATTGCTCCCCCAATCTGCGGCTCTGTTCCTCCTCCAAATTCGTCTATCAATATTAAGGTTGATGAATTACAATTACGAACAAAATATTTCATATTTGTCAGGTGCGAACTGTAAGTAGATAAATCGTTTTCTATTGACTGCTCATCACCGATATCTATAAAAACACTTTCAAAAATGCCACAACGAGAATTTTGATACATAGGCACAGGCATCCCGTTCTGAAGCATATATTGAAGCAACCCCATCGTTTTCAAACAAACAGATTTACCCCCGGCATTCGGACCGGAAATCAGCACGATACGTTGTTTCGCATCTAGCTCTATGTCAAGCGGAACCACTTGTTTCTGTTGTTTCTGTAGGGATAAATAAAGTAATGGATGTATCGCACCCCTCCAACTAGCTTCCTGATCAGGTATTAATATTGGCACGATAGCTTCAATGGTGATCGAAAATAGTGCTTTCGCTCGTATAAAGTCGATATCAGCCAAGAACTCATACGAATAAAGAATATCTTCACTTAAAGGGCGAACCTCATTTGTAAACTCCGTCAAAATACGGATTACTTCGCGACGCTCTTCATTCTCAAGTTCACGAATACGATTATTAGCCTCGACAACCTGTGCTGGCTCAATAAAAATCGTTTTTCCGGAAGCAGATTCGTCATGAACGATTCCCTTAATTTTTCGTTTGAAGGTAGGCGCAACCGGAATAACCAATCGCCCGTCTCGCATAGTTGGAGTTACATCCTTTTCGACAATTCCTTCTGCCTGAGCAGCTCGCAATATTGAATTCAGATTCCGTGAAATACTACTCATCGTAGAGGTAATCTCACGACGAATCTGCAATAAATTAGAAGAAGCATTATCTTTAATGCGTCCAAACTTATCTAGAATAGCATCAATACGATTTATTAACTGCGGAAATACAGTTATATTCCCTGACAACTCTTGTAAATATGGATATAGAATCTCTCCATCTTCAGGATTAAGAAAACGTATAATAGAACGAATCGTATCTAAAGATCGACGCAAATCAAAAAGATCTGATTCATCAAGAAAAGTACCTTCTACTCTAATCCGTTTCAGAGCTGGTCGTACATCGAAGAAATAATTATCAGGAAACTCATTCTCTTGTTGAATAATATGAATGAACTCTTCCGTTTGATGTAATTGGGCTTTGATAAGATCGTAGTTAATACTAAACTTCATATCTAGCACCCGTTCTATGCCGAGTGGGCTTAAACACCGATCGGACAATAACTGACGGATCTTATCAAACCCTATTTTCTGTTCAAAATTTTGCGGATATATCACCGTTAAACTCTCCTTTATTTAATATACTGCAAAGTTAATCAAAAGCAATGGCATATCAATAATCGGAAAGAGGCTCTTAAACAAAAGTATTGGATACAGGACATTATGTTAATATCTCAATAAAACAGGATTTATATTATTGATTTCCCGATAATAGGTCAATCCGCATCAATCTAGTTTATAGCCAAACTCCTTAGCCATAACAATCGGATCAAAATACTCATCATATTCAATCACAACATAATCACGTAGTTTGAATTTTACAACATAATGATTGCGATATTCATCTCCACTGGCTTTTGTAAATATACCTGTAAACTGTGCGAAAAATATATCTTCACTCTCTGTAGAATATATATGCCGTGTTAATAATACCTGGGTAAACTGACTTAACATTTTCTGGTAATGAGCAATCACAGCTTCTGCACCTTTTATATCTTTTGGGAATCCTGCGGGTGCATAAGGCACCTTTTTCCAAACATCTACAGCTAAAATTTCGGCTAGGACATCTGTTTTTTTATTTTCAAGAGCCATAAAGTATGTATCCACTACCCCACGGTTTTTCTTTAATTTATCTTCATCCATAACTATTTGTATTTAAATCATTTCTATTATAGAACAACTATTTCCAACAAACAGTTCGGATATCTGGTTTTTGCAAAACACAATCACAAATCTATCCATTAAGTCAAATTTGAATCACAAAATAAGACTATATAAACAATGCTATTTCCCCAGATAATACATCCTGTATTTTTATTCCATCTCCTACTCCATATTCCCGTATGTGGTCTTACGAAAAACAAGAAGGTGTATCGGATAAAAATTAAAAAAGGTGGGTGTAAAGTAAAAAGATATTAAACCTGAATTAAAAAAGTCGAGATAAATTTATTGTTTATACAATAAACATAGAGAAAAGAAAGAAACAGTAAAACAAAAAAAGAAAATGGGGTAACTACAAAAAAGAAATGGTTGTCTCACGACAACCAATCTTTATTAACCTTAAATC
>JAVVPN010000033.1:0-30056 GCA_036655755.1 Bacteroidales bacterium
CTCCTCCTGATTGGGAAACTGACGGAAATGATCCGAGCGAAATTAAGGATTGTCCGGAAATCAGTACTGTAAAAGACTATATTGCCGCAAAACGTCTTTATGCGAATGTTGGGATAACTTACCAGATTGGTTCTCACCCACAAGGCAAGGCAAATGATGTGTTTACAGTTAAGCTTGAAAAATTCGGAAACGGCGATATTATTCTTGAACCGATTATCCTTCCTATCGGATCTCATCAGATGACAAGTTTTGAAATCATTGATGACAAGGGGAATGCAGATCCATCTGACGACCAGATGATTTATTCGGGTGTTGGTAACACAAGTAAGTATGCTACTTTCGTAGACTTTGCCCACCAATTACCAAGATGTATAAAACTAACAGCTGAAGACAAACTTCAGAAAAGAACGGACCCGATGACTGTATTGTGTGCAGTTAATGCATTGGCAGCCGACTTCGGTTTTGTAAAATGGGAAACTAACTTTATCAAAGTTTATAAGATTCCGTTCCATGTAAACAAATGTGATCTTTATAACGGTCATACAGTAGCTGCTACAACAGTACGCGTATATAAAGGAACAACAGGTGGAGTTCGTCCGGTAAATCCTATTTACACCAATTCTATTCCGTTGAATAGCACAACCATGAATGCTTACATGATCTCTGACGACATGAGCATTGATGATGCAAACGAATATTACTGGATTGAAATCGTAGACAATGCTACAAGCAATTTGATTGATTTACTGGAAGGTACTATTACTCAATTAAAGAATCCTGGAACTCATCCAAAATGGGACCCTATCTATGAATTTATCCACTACGAAATCGACGGATGTACAGGTTGCGATGGCTATCCAAATGCAACAACTTGGGCCGGCGAAACATTTGAAGGAAAAAGTATTGCTGATCTATTAGATGAAGGATGGCAAAATCTTATTTATAAAGATCTCTTCGGACACCCAATATGGGATATGGTATCTCATGGAGAATTAAAAATCCGTCAGGAAAAATGTAGCCGTACTATTGCAACGCCGGTATTCTATATCGCAAAAGCCGGTAAATTCTGTATCGAAGGTGACGTTAAAAACATTGCTATCGAATTAATTCCTGCAACTCAACCGGTTTATTTCGGTGAAGACGACGCTGCCGATTACTTATTCAACAATAAACCTGGTTGCGAAAAACCTAAAAAAGAATGTATTGAAATTTGTGAGCCTGGTTGCTACCGCATCCAGATGACAATCGACGGAACTTGCTGCCCAATCCTTAATCCAGAATGGGTTAATCTTGAAAAAGTTACTTTAACAAGAATGCAAAGCTGCGAAGAACAGCCTCGTTAAGCTACGGCGGAAAATAAAAATACAAGAGAAGGATGCCATCTGGCACCCTTCTCTTTTTTAAAATAGTATTGCAAAACAAATAGATTACCTAGGTAAATACGAAAGAGGCGGGCGGATTATTGGTTTTTCCCTAACTCAAATGGAAGCACGAAAGTTGAGTCAGATAAAAAGCCTTTAACCCTTTGTTCGTAATTTTTAGAATGAAAGGTCAAATGAATATAACCTTTCTCGGGAAGGTTTTCCAGTTCGATAGTTTCAATAAAACGAGACTCGCGACCGGACGTGGTATTTGCTGTATAGCCTGCTTTAAAGGTATAAAATAGTGTATCTTGTTTCATTCCGGTATATACCAGATTGAGTTTTGGTTCGGCTGTCGACGGTATTGAGAAAAACAGATTCAGGTAATTGCGTTTAATTGTTGTCTGTTCCAGATAAGGTGCATAAAAATAATCGAGCTGATCATTCGGTAGTTTATCGGTACCTTCATTTGCTACCACAGGAGTATAAAGAGTCATTTTTTCATAAATCAGATTCGTTATCTCATAAGGATGGGCCTGCGAACCATCTGCTCCGGATGGTTGCTGATCATAATTAATTTCAAAGTAGCGGAAATAAAGACGGTCTCCCAACTCTAATTTCTTATCCGATCGATCTAATGCAAGAGATGTGTAATACTTTACACCTCCATCTAGCTCAACCAAACATGTATTTTCGGTGTCAACAACAGTTGCGATAAAGTCTGTACAAAGACGGATTGAATCATTATCTTTATTACATCCGGCAAACAAAAAAACAGATAACAGAGAAAGAATAAATATCTTTTTCATATACATATAAATTAAAAAGGTTTGAAAGAGAATTAAAATAAAGTACGTATTCCGAAATTCATATTAAAAGTAAGTTGGTCGTCGGTCCATCGCATATGCAAATCCCCTTTTGACCAATATTTCATCAAAGCAGGTTCAAAATAAAATTCGCAATTCCTAAAAAGGCGTAAAGCGGCCCCCACCTTAATTCCTGTCCCCCAGACAGGCTCTTTCTGGCGAAAGTCGGACTTTATTTTTTTTCCAGAGAATTCAATACGCTGGTCCGCCTTTAAGTTTAGGTTGATTTCGGCTCCGGCTCCGGCATAAAGTCGATAAAAATCGTTACCCGCAAACTGACAGATGAGATTAACAGGGACTCCCATAAAATGGAGCTTCTGCACACCTTTGACGGATGCCCCATCCATGCGGGTGAAATCAGAATGGTGGTAAGAATAGGTTATACCGGTTTCAACCGACAACATCCGAAAAAAAGAAAAGCTTCCACTCACACCAACCTTTACAGGTAAACGGTGATTAAATCCTGAGATTCGATTCTTATCAAAACCACTTCGCAAACGACCATCAGCATCAATTGCCAGTTGTACCGGACGATATGCTGCATATGATATAACCGGAGAGATATTTCCTTTTTTTGCGCCAAACGTAAAATTAGACGCGATTACACCAACTGAAAAATCGCTTTTCCTACGTGTCTTTTGGGATGCCGAATAGATATTCCGCCCATAATCATGCTTGGAATAATTTTGATCTGAAGGCATTGCGTTTCTTTTGGCGATAAATCCTGGACTAACCGGCTGGTCTTTGTCGGAAACTTCAACCTCAGAGGAAAATGTATGGATATCCTCTTCAACAGAGGTTAGAGGCTCAGAGCAGTGTGCCAGCAACGCAGGATAAATCGTTGAGGACATCAAAACTTCTTCGCTATCCGAATTTAACGGAGCAACCTCTGTCGGAACCGAATTGACCGGTAATTGCGAATGCAAATCTTCTGAAGGAAAAGGCTGAATAAATAAGTTCGTCAGCCAACCACAAGTACCCAATATTAATATGGCAGCTACGGCAATACGCCAGAAGGATACGCGCGAAGACGGGTGAAGTAATTTTACCTCCACCTCCTCCCAATCCGGAATATCGCCGGCCCATTCGTAGTTGACCAGTTTTTTTCTGAAAAGTTCGTCTGTTTTATCTTTCCGCATATTCATATTGACATCCGTATTCAGCTAAAATAATTTGTTGTAAATGTTTACGAGCCCTGCTGTATTGAGAGCGGGAGCATCCCTCCGATATATTCAGCATTTGTGCGATTTCCTGATGATTATACCCTTCTATCGCATAAAGGTTGAAAACGGTTCGAAAACCGGGAGGCAACGATTCGATTATTTTCATCAGATCCTGCGCCGACAAAGTGTCCAGCACAGAAAAATCTGTCGAAAAAGAGGATTCATAAAGAGTAAGATCGGTTACTTCGGTAAATAAAACCGCTTTACGAAGATATTGCAAAGCCGTATTCACCATAATACGCCGTATCCAGCCTTCGAAAGAACCGGCCCCGTTAAAACTATCGAGATGTGTAAATACCGTTACAAACCCCTCCTGCAATAAGTCACGGGCAGTTTCCACATCCGCAGTATAGCGCATGCAAACTCCCATCATCTTACGCGCATACAGATTATAAAGCGCCTTCTGCGCTCCCGGGTTTTTCTGTCGGCACTTCTCAATAAGCTCTGTCTCGGTCATTCTGCTTTTCACATATTCTCTTTAGAAGGCTCTCTGTATCAGAGATGCCACAAAAATAGTTTTCGTTGCACCAAATACGTTTAATTTAACTATTTTAAACCCATATTATTTCTACTAACTGAATGATTAAAGTGGTTTTAGGAAAGAGGCTCGTATAAATATGAAACTTCTTTCGTACCTTTGCGGTCTAAAGAAAATATTGAAGAATATGGGGCTGCATAATTATTCCCACGTCATTACGAAGACGGTGGACGAACTCTCGGAGAGAGATTCCTATCAAGGACTTTGCCACCAACACAGAGACGGTGAACCCTTTCCATCAGGAGAAGTACTGACTGAAATTATCGCGATAGCCCGCTCCATCCTTTTTCCGGGATTCTACGGAAAATCCATTATCAATACGAATACCATACGTTACCATTTGGGTGTAAACACAGAACGTTTGTTTGAATTGTTGTTCGAACAAATTCTGGCCGGTTTATGCTTCGAATGTGAATGTTCGGAAAAAAGAGAGCATGATTTCCCGGCATTGCGGGAGGAAGCGCTTGAAAAGGCAGCTGAGTTTATCTCCTACCTGCCGGAATTACGAACAATTCTTGCCACCGATGTTGAAGCGGCGTTTTATAACGACCCGGCAGCACATAGTCATGCGGAAGTAATTTTTTGCTATCCGGGATTACGGGCCATTTGTAATTATCGTATCGCACATAAGCTTCTTGAACTGGAAGTGCCGATCATTCCCCGCATGATCAGCGAGATGGCGCACTCAGAAACGGGGATCGATATCCATCCGGGAGCGCGTATCGGACTTTCCTTTACGATCGATCATGGTACCGGAGTGGTAATCGGAGCAACCGCCATCATCGGCAACCATGTAACACTCTATCAGGGTGTAACGTTGGGAGCGCGCAATTTCCCTCTTGATGAAAATGGAAATCCGATTAAAGGAATTGATCGTCATCCGATTATCGGAAACGATGTTGTTATCTATTCGAATGCAACCATTTTGGGGCGCGTAACAATCGGAGACGGAGCAATTATCGGCGGAAATATCTGGGTAACCCAGGATGTAGCGCCGGGAACGCGCATTCTGCAATCCAAACCAAAAAAATAAAACAAAACATACCGGGAGAATTTACTCCTTTTAATAAACGATTTAGAGGTGAATACTGAAAAATTTGAAATGATTGCCAAAACGTTCCAGGGATTGGAAGATGTACTGGCGCAAGAGATTATTGCCCTTGGAGGTGAAGAGGTTGAACAAGGTAAACGAATGGTATCTTTTATTGGTGATAAAGAGTTGATGTATAAGGCTAACCTACACCTTCGCACAGCTTTGCGCATTCTGAAACCAATACAAACATTTACGGCATCGAACACAGACGAAGTATATGATTTTCTGAAAACAATCAAATGGGAAAATTATATCGCTGCGGATCAGACAATTTCGATTGATTCGGTAGTATTCTCCGACAATTTCCGCCACTCAAAATTTGTTACATATCGTGCTAAAGATGCGATTGTAGATTATTTCCAGGAGAAAGCAGGAAAACGTCCGTCAGTACGTATTACAAATGCCGATTTGGCTCTAAACCTACATATCTCCGGGCATACTTGTACCCTTTCACTAGACTCTTCCGGCGAATCGCTACACAAACGCGGTTACCGTGTGGATCAGACAGAAGCTCCTTTGAATGAAGTATTGGCAGCCGGTATGATTCTGAAATCGGGATGGAAAGGCGAAAAGAACTTCCTTGACCCAATGTGTGGATCAGGAACCCTGTTGATTGAAGCGGCAATGATCGCTACCAACACTCCTCCGGGTGTATATCGTCAGGGATTCGCTTTCGAAAAATGGAAAGATTACGATTCTGAACTGTTTGATCGTCTTTATAATGACGAATCGGGCGAACGTGAATTCGACTTCAGAATTTACGGATCGGATATCTCTCCGAAAGCAATTGAAATTGCCAGAGAAAATATCAAATCGGCCGGTCTTTCAAGATGTGTCAATCTGAGAGTAATGCCTTTCCAGCAATATACTGAAGAAACAGCTCCGAAAGATGCGACTATGATTATGAATCCGCCTTATGGTGAACGAATCTCTTCGCGCGATATCCTTTCATTATATGAAATGATCGGTTCTACTTTGAAACATCAGTTCAAAGGATACGACGCATGGATTTTGAGCTATCGTGAAGAGTGTTTCGAAAAAATCGGATTGAAACCATCGGTTAAATTCGACTTGATGAACGGGGGTCTGGATTGTGAATTCCGCAAATATGAAATTTTTGCAGGTAAACTGAAAGAATTTAAATCTGAAGGTGGCGAATTCTCGAAAGATGAGAAATTCCTTGAAATTCCGGAAGGAACCAATTATAAAAAACGCGAACTGCGCAAGGAGCGTTTCACCGACTTTAAAGCAGGGAATGGCAGAGGTCGCCGTGATGATAAACCGGCAGGAAAAGGTCGTCCGGTAGGTCGCCGCGAAAGCACATTCAAAAAATTCGGAGACGCACCGACTGAACGTCGTCCGCGCACCGAAGGATTTGAGCGTCGCCCACGTCCGGAAGGAGCTGAACGCCGTCCGCGCACCGAAGGATTCGAGCGTCGTCCTCGTCCGGAAGGAGCTGAACGTCGTCCGCGCACCGAAGGGTTCGAGCGCCGTCCTCGCACAGAGGGATTTGAGCGTCGTCCGCGTCCGGAAGGAGCAGAACGCCGTCCACGCACTGAAGGTTTCGACCGTTCTCAGTCTAAATACGATCAATCGGGTAACTTCCGCCGAAATTCCGAAGGAAAACTGGAGCTTCGTACTGACGGAGAATTCAAGCCTCGTGGCGAACGTACCTTTAATCCGAACCGCCCTATGTATATTCCGGGCCGTGACGAAAAAGGATCTGAAAATACAAATCGCGAAGATTAATAAAGATCAGCGCTCTGACGAAGGGATTATCCTTTGTCAGAGCGCTTTTTGTTTTTTATTATCTTTACCCCCGTAAAATATTTTTTTATAAATGACATCGCCATAACTCGCCTAAAGTTGAGATACCGAACATGCGGTATATAAATGGCGCATTTATACTTTAATGTGAAATATAGATTATAATAAATGAAATTCATCCATTCTTTCTTATTACTAACGGTAGCGGGCATAATGAGTATACAAGCACAAACGAAATCATTTACACTGCACGATTTAACCCCGGGAGGTAAAACATACGAACAATTCAAACCGACCGATCTTAAAAATGCCGGATGGTGTGGTGACACTTTTATTTTTACGCAAGACGAAGCTATTATTGCGACTGACAAAAATGGAAAACCCCATAAAAAACCGCTTATTACCCTTGCGAACTTAAATAAAGCGCTCGAGGCAAATCAGCTTAAACCCTTGAAAGGGCTCCCTGCTTTTACTTTTCCGAAGGAATCGAATCCGGAAACAGTTCATTTTTTCGCCGAAAACAAGGTGCTTACCTACGATTTTAAGAAAAATCAGATCACCCATATTCTTCCTTATGATGAAAAGGACGGAGGATTCGATTTTAATGACAACCGAACCATGGTGGCGGTGAATAATGGCAACCAACTTTTTGTAATCGATGCGGAAGGAAACAGAACAGAAGTATCTTCCGGAAACGAAGCTGACATTATCTGGGGACAGGCAGTGCACCGTAATGAATTCGGTATTCACAAAGGTACGTTCTGGTCGCCCGACGGCAAACTACTTGCTTTTTATCGGATGGATCAAAGCATGGTGGCCGATTACCCATTGGTGGATATCAGCGCCCGTATTGCAAAAGCAGAAAATATAAAATATCCGATGGCAGGAATGACAAGCCATGAGGTAACACTGGGTGTCTTCAACCCAAAAACGGGAAAGATTGTATACCTTGAAACAGGAGAGCCCAAAGATCATTACCTTACCAATATCAGTTGGACTCCCGATAACCAAAGTATCCTGATTGCCGAGCTTAACCGCGAGCAGAACGAAATGACGCTCAACCGATATGATGCTCAGAGCGGGAAAAAGATGTACACCTTATTCAGTGAAAAATCTGACAAATATGTAGAACCCGAAAATCCGGCATTCTTTCTTCCGCAACATGACGATCTGTTTATATGGCAGAGCGAGCGCGACGGATTTAACCACATGTATCTCTACAATCTGAAAGGTGAGTTACAGCGACAGCTGACATCCGGCGAGTGGATCGTAAGCGGTATCGTTCGGGCTGACAATTCGGGAAATAAAATCTATTATACTTCGACAGAAGAGAGTCCGCTCGAATCGCATCTTTACCAGCTTGATCTTAAGTCGGGTAAACGTATTCGGCTGACAACTCTTGGCGAAGGAGTTCATTTTACGAAACTGAATGCTTCGGGCTCTTGGTTTTACGATCGCTATTCATCCTTGAAAAATCCGGGCACGAGCATCCTGCAGTCAACCGGAAGCAAAAAAAGCACAGCGTTGTTGCAAGCCGAAAATCCGTACATGGGATATGCGATGCCTGAAATAGAGATTGGCTCTTTTAAAGCAGACGATCAAACTACCGACCTTTACTACCGATTAACCAAACCGGTAGATTTTGATCCGGAAAAAAAATATCCTACAGTCATCTACCTGTATAATGGTCCGCATGCCCAACTCGTCAACAATTCGTGGATGGGTGCGATCCGTGGCTGGGATATCTATATGGCCCAGAAAGGATATGTGGTATTTACCATTGATGGACGTGGATCTGCAAACCGCGGTCGCGATTTTGAACAAGCCATCCATCAGCATCTGGGCGAACAAGAAGGGAAGGATCAGATGAAAGGTATTGAATTCCTGTCGTCGCTTCCTTATGTAGATACCGCTCGTATTGGTATTCACGGTTGGAGCTACGGTGGCTTCATGACCACTTATATGCTGCTCACTTATCCCGAAATCTTTAAAGTCGGAGTTGCAGGCGGACCGGTAATCGACTGGAGTCTTTACGAAGTGATGTATGGCGAGCGCTATATGGGACAACCGGCTAAGAACGTGGAAGGATACAAAAACGCGAATCTGCTTAATAAAGCTCAAAACCTGCAAGGACGCCTGCTCATGATTCACGGCGATATGGACCCCGTAGTTGTCATGCAGCATTCTTTACAGTTTCTGAAAAAGAGCGTCGAAGTAGGTGTATATCCCGATTATTTCATTTATCCGGGACATGAACACAATGTCCGCGGCATCGACCGGGTGCATCTGCATGAAAAGATATCCCGTTACTTTGACGATTATCTGAAATAAATAAACTCTTATCAACTATATCATATAATTCTTTTCCTATGAACATCTTATTATTAGGGTCAGGAGGGCGTGAAAATGCACTTGCCTGGAAAATCAGACAAAGCAAAAAAACAGACAAGCTATTTATCGCTCCCGGAAATGCAGGTACCGCTCTTCAGGGCGAAAACGTCAACATGTCCGCAACCGATTTTCCGAAAATTAAGGAATTTGTGCTGGCAAATCAGATCGGAATGGTCGTTGTAGGGCCGGAAGATCCATTGGTAAAAGGAGTATATGACTTCTTCAAAAATGATCCTGAACTAGCATCTGTTCCGGTTATCGGCCCATCTCAGACCGGAGCCCAACTGGAAGGAAGCAAGGATTTTGCAAAAGCGTTCATGATGCGCCACAACATCCCGACAGCCGCTTATCAAAGCTTCACGGCAGAAACACTGGAAGAGGGATACCGTTTTCTTGAATCGCTGGAAGCTCCTTATGTTTTGAAAGCAGATGGACTGGCTGCCGGAAAAGGGGTATTGATCCTGGCGACACTCGAAGAAGCGAAAAAAGAACTTGCGGGAATGCTCGACGGTATGTTTGGCGATGCGAGCAAAACAGTTGTTATTGAAGAATTTCTTGACGGAATCGAATGTTCGGTTTTCGTATTGAGCGACGGCGACTCTTATAAGATTCTGCCGGTAGCAAAAGATTACAAACGAATCGGCGAAGGCGATACAGGTCTGAACACAGGCGGAATGGGTGCTGTATCTCCGGTACCTTTTGCTGATGCAACATTCATGCAGAAAGTGGAAGAGCGTATCGTAATCCCAACCGTAGAAGGTCTTAAAAAAGAAAATATCGAATATAAAGGATTTATTTTCTTAGGATTGATCCGCGTAAAAGGGGAACCGGTAGTGATCGAATACAATGTGCGTATGGGTGACCCTGAAACCGAAGCCGTTATGCTACGTATTCAGTCGGATTTTGTAGATTTGCTCGAAGGAGTTGCCGAAGGCAATCTGAACGAACGCGAACTGACCGAAGATCCTCGTGCGGCCGTTACGGTAATGCTTGTTTCAGGCGGTTATCCGGGCGATTATGAAAAAGGAAAAGTGATCGGTGGATTAGACCAGGTTACAGACAGTATTCTTTTCCATGCAGGAACAAAAGAAGAAAACGGTCAGATCGTCACCAACGGAGGACGCGTAATCGCAATCAGTTCTTATGGAGCAACCAAAGACGAAGCGCTAGCCCGATCATTCGCCAATGCCGGAAAAGTATCGTTTGACGGAAAATATTTCCGTTCCGACATCGGATTCGACCTGTAATTTTTAATCATTAATCCCCGTTGTAAATATATGTTTATCAAGGATATCTCCAGAAACCGCATCGTAATCCCCGTCAGTATCGTCATTTCACTCATAATGACAGGGCTTTCTGCCGTATTTCTTCAGACCTTGCTCCCATCGGCACAGCCCGACAATCTGCTATGGGGTTGTGTTGAAGGATGGAAACCATACTTACAACGGGGTATATTCATTAATTATATCATTACGCTGGCTGCCGGCTGGAGCGTATTTAAAATTAATGAAACCTTCTCTTTAAGTCATAACAGAAGTTATCTGCCTTTTGTATTCTATCTCTTATTGCAAATTACCAATCCGTATCTCCAATTCATTTCAGAAGGTACGCTGGCCATTCTTTTGGGATTACCCGCCATCGCCATACTCTTTGGCTCATATCAGCGGGAACAAGCCTCCGAATATGGTTTTTGGGTGGGATTGTTATGGGGTACGCTGGCTCTGTTTTGGACAAAGGCTTTGCTTTACCTACCCCTCTTTCTTATAGGATTCTGGCTCATGCGAAGCTGGCGATTCAAGGTATTTCTTTCTATCCTGATCGGAGCGATTACACCTTTCTGGTTACAATTCTCCTGGCTGTTCTTTAAAGGAGAACTTCTTCCCTTTACAAATCAATTTCAGGAATTATATCATTATGTACCCAAGGCAATAACAAGTATTCCGTTAGCTTTACAAATTAATCTGGGGGTCACGTTACTGATAGCCATCATTGCCGGATTTTATTTACTGGTTACAAACTTTCGTGAAAAAGTCCGTACCCAGGCTTGTTTCAGCTTTCTGATACTTTTATGTATCTTGTCTGCTACACTTTGCCTGATTGATTCTGACAATATCACCGGACATCTCTCTCTGTTTTACATCACGGTGGCATTTCTGGCTTCAAATATTTTTCTGAAAGTTCAGACCAAACCAACCGGATTTTTGTTCTTTATTATTATGGCCGCTTACTTCGCGTCTTACATTTTTAGCTTATGGATCATTTAGCAGATTGGGGTTATTGGGGAATGTTTATCTCTGCATTCCTGGCAGGTAGTGTTGTCCCGGCAAATTCAGAGCTCGTTATGAGTGCGGTTTTGGCATTGGGATTAAATAAATGGTGGGTTCTTTTAGTAGCAACCCTGGGGAATCTGTTGGGTGGTATGACCTGTTACTACCTGGGATATCTGGGTAAAATGGAATGGATTACCAAATACATGCGGGTAAAACAAGAAAAAGTAGAAAAGATGCACCGCTTCCTCGACGGAAAAGGCGCATGGCTTGCATTCTTTGTTTTCGTACCCTTTGTGGGCGATATGATTATTGTCGTCTTCGGATTGATGCGTTCTAATTTCTTCATCGTATCGATAGCCATGCTGGCAGGAAAATTCCTTAAATATTATGTCTGGATGTGGCTTACCTTAGGGGTAATCGACTTATTCGTAAACTAAAAAATTCTTCATGCAAATTCTTGATCCGGGCAAAATAGTTACTCTTTATAAAACATTTGATCAATTAACAGAAGAAGATCAGAACATCCTCAGAAGTTTGGCGCTTGAAATGATCTCGTTTTCGGAGTCTTATCTTATTTATCATAAAAAAATATTTTCAGGAAGTCGCCTCAAATGCAGCAGTTGGCTTCAGAAAATCGAGCAGACGGGTATTTTATATCGCTCTCACGAAGATTATGGGGATTATCGGATTACCCCGATTTTTCATGTTTTTATATTATTGGAAATCGCAAAAAATCCGGATAAGGAGAGTCTCGCCTACTTAAAAGAGAACTATGATGAAGAGGAGGATGCTGAAGAATTTCTACCTCTTTTTTTTTCCTATATTCAAAAAAAATCGGATTGGCATTTTGAGGATACCTCCGAATATATCATCGAAGACTTATTGCCCTGCTTTATTTATTTTGAGGAACTGACTTCTGTTTTTCAACAGTTTCCTGTTAAATTAAAAATTGATATCTGGAACGAATATTACGAGCACCAACTATCCATGCTGCGCCCCGTAAATCAGGATTGGCATACCCGATACATGGCGGATATATCCGACAGCGCGCAGGTTATGGTAGCGAAGCTATATGATTCGGCCTTCCAGATGCAACTTAACAGCGAATACGAACAAGCTATTCTAACTTATGAACAGGCACTGAAAATTGAAAATCAATCTGCGTCTCAAAAGAAAATAGCATTCCCCAACAATATACTCTACTGTTTTGGGTATGCGGCCGCTTTACTTCAGGTAACGAATCCGCGCAACTCAAAAAAGATTCAGACACTTCTCAAGAAGAAAGACCTAAAAGAGAACAATCGTTTTTTTGCAACCTACCTGCTGTTGTCGGCTGGCACCGAAAGCGTTTTTACACGCGATATAAACCGTACTGCGGTTTATCGGTTAACCACTCCCCTAAGCGCCCTGCTTTATAGCTGGGTATGCAAGAATTATGAATTGCCCCTTGTCGAACATGAATTGATTGACGAAGCATTCGTATTGGTAAAAGCGGACTATTTTTCTTTACTCCGCTCTCTGACGGCATCCTATTATCCGGAAATATTGTACGGCACTTCCGGCTCTCGCTCCGATATGCCTCCGTTGTTGCCATCTTACCGGAAATTAAAACCGTGGGAGGCAGTACTCGACAAATTACTGAAAGATCCCGCTATCGTGCCCAAAACGGAAAAGACTGTAAGCGAAACAGCCACTACCCGCATCATTTACCTGCTTACCAGAAACATGGAGGTGATTCCTGTTTTACAGCGATCGAAGGATGGCGAAATCTGGAAAGGGGGACGCAAAATTTCGATAAAAACCTTTTCGGAAGGATTACCCGAAATGAACGAAACCGACCGAATGGTAGCCGATACCGCACGTCGATACCGCGCGCAATGGGGATCTGCATACGAATATATACTGGGCGGAGAAAACACACTCGCCGCACTTACCGGCTATCCTCTTGTATTTCTTTACCGAAATCCCGATATCCCGGTTGAGATTGTAAAGCAGCACCCTTACATCTCGGTTACCCGCTTGGGCGAAAAGTTTCGTATTCAAACCAATGTAATCAATCCCGACAACAACTCCCTGATTCAGGTAAATCAGGAAAACGACACCCGTATCACCGTACTGCAACTTACGGCGACGCAGTCACACATCATTCAGCAGCTGACCCGAATACCCGAATATCCTGTCGAATCGGAGCCAATGCTAAAAGAGTTATTAAGCCGCATCAGCGGTACCCTTTCGATTCATTCGGATTTGGTGGATACGGAAGAAAAACTAAATCAGAAACAAGGCGATACCACTCCTGTCGTTCAACTGTTGCCATTGGGCGAACAATATAAAGCCGAGCTGTTTGTTAAACCGTTGGGCGATTATCCGCCCTACTGCAAACCCGGTGTGGGCAATCGCAGCGTGATGGGGATGATTAACGGCAACCCTGTGCAGGCAATCCGTAATTTCCGTACGGAAACGGCAATGCGCCGTCCTGTCGACGAGATATTCAGCGAGTTCGATCCCGATGCCACAGACATCCTTACCCTCGAAAGTACGGTCGATTGTCTGGAATTGCTCGAACAACTCCATCAACAAGGCGATTCGGTTAAAATAGAATGGCCCGAAGGGGAACGGATGAAAATCCGCAGTCGCGCCTCCTCTTCCGGATTCTCGATCATCGCGAAGAAAAACAATACGTGGTTCGAAATCGACGGGGCGCTCCGTATCAGTAAAAACGAAGAGATCGGTCTGACCGAACTGATGAAGCAAGTAACCATCTCCCAAACCCGTTTTATCCGTTTGGAAGGGGATGAATACCTGGCGTTGACTCACGATCTGCGCCGACAACTGATCGAACTGAATAGTCTCTTGTCGCATCAGAAAGGAAAACTTTGCATTTCGGAACTTGCGGCCCCTTTATTGGATATCTTCGAAAAAGGAGGTGTCGAAGTAAAGACGGATGCCCATTACGACGCGTTGATAAAACGGATCCACTCGGCTTCACAGCAATCTCATAAGATGCCGGTTAATTTACAGGCCAACCTGCGCGAATATCAGGAGGAAGGATATCTATGGATGCAACGCCTGTCCGACTGGGGTGCGGGAGCTTGTCTGGCAGACGATATGGGATTGGGGAAAACCGTACAGGCCATTGCGGTACTGTTGGCGAAAGCGGCCAAAGGAGCGTCGCTGGTGGTAGCACCGGCTTCTGTACTGACAAACTGGGAAAACGAAATTCATCGTTTCGCCCCGACGCTGAATGTGTATAATCTGAATGCATCCAACGCTAACCGCGAACAAATGATTACCGAGGCGGGGGAAGCCGACATTGTGATTACCACTTACGGATTGTTGATCAGCGAAGCGGATAAGCTACAGAAAAAGAACTGGAATATCATCGTGCTGGATGAAGCGCACACCATCAAGAATCGTGAAACGAAAATGTCGAAGGCAGCCATGCGGCTTACCGGCGATTTCCGGATGATTCTTACCGGTACGCCTCTTCAAAACCACCTGAGCGAAATCTGGAATCTGTTTGAATTTATCAATCCCGGGTTACTGGGCTCTTTTCAGTCGTTTACCGAACGGTTCATCATGCCGATCGAATTGCGCCAGGACAAACAACAGCAACGTTTGCTCAAGCGTATCCTTTCGCCTTTCATTCTGCGACGCACCAAAAACGAAGTATTAAGCGAATTGCCGGGTAAAACAGAGATTCTGCTGCCGGTAGAACTCTCTAAAGAGGAGATTACACTGTATGAAACAATGCGCAGAAAGGCCGAAATGAGTCTGAAGAATAAAGATCTCAATGCGGTGAAAACCCTTGCCGAAATTACCCGGCTACGCCAGGCGGCATGTCATCCCGCAATGGTAAAACCGGATTACGAAGGGAAATGCTCAAAAACAGCGGTGTTTATGGAGTTGATATGGGAGTTGCGTGAGAATAATCATCGGGCACTCGTATTCAGTCAGTTCACCTCTCATCTTAAATTGATTCGGGAGGAACTCGAACGCAATCAGATCGAATATCTTTATCTCGACGGATCGACCCCAGCCATGCAGCGCAGCAAACTGGTAAAAGAGTTTCAAACCGGCAGTCAGCCCGTATTCCTAATCAGCCTTAAAGCGGGTGGATTAGGGTTGAATCTGACAGCGGCCGATTATATCATTCATCTGGATCCGTGGTGGAATCCGGCAATCGAAGATCAAGCGTCCGACCGTGCTTACCGCATCGGCCAGACACGTCCGGTAACCGTATACCGCTTAATAGCGCGTCATACGATCGAAGAGAAAATCATCGAATTGCACCATACGAAAAAAGATCTTGCCGATTCATTGCTCGAAGGGAGTAATATCGCCCACAAGCTGACGCGCGAAGAGATGCTCGCCCTGTTACAGAAAGGATGATCAGAGCCGGGTACCCCGTATCATTTCGCGTTTTCCGGGAGGGCCGGGTATGCGCTCCATCGCAAAACCGGCATCCCGGAATCCCCGACGGACCACTCCTTTTGCACAATAGGTAGTCAATATCCCGTGCGGAATCACAGCGTCGGCCACTTTACGATAGATTGCTTCAGTCCACATTTCGGGTTGTTTATCCGGAGCAAAAGCATCAAAGTACACCACATCGAACAATCCCTCCAACGGCGACCGGACCAAATCGAGCTGCCGTTTTTCAATCGAGAAAAATGGCGTGATACTTACCGTTTCACCCCATTCGGCCTCATGGAGCGCATTAAACAGATGAAGCCGCGATGCATCGATCTGCTCTGCATAATTGAGCATACCTACCTGCTCCGCCCCCAACGGGTACAGTTCGAGCGTAGTATAATGAATCGGTATTTGTAACTCCTCGCTCCTCAGCAAAGTCAGGAAAGCATTCAGCCCGGTACCGAACCCTACTTCCAGAATCCTTACCTGCTTTGGTAAATTCAAAGTAATATATTGTTGCAGGGCCTCTTTGAGATATACATGCCGGGCTTCGACTACCGCTCCGTTGGTTGAATGATAATGCTCATCAATCTCCGGAATATAAAATGTTACACTCCCGTCAGCTGTTATCTCCGGTTTCCGTTGAAAATTCTCCATTGCTTTTGTTGCTTATAATCGCTGCAAAGGAAACGATTTTAAACGAAATCGCCATAACTCACCGAAAGCGGAGTTATGGCGATTTCATTTATATGTTCGTTTCCTTATCTTCTAACCGGATTTTCCTCTTTCTTAAAAATCTGCCAAACCAGAGCAGCCAATGCCGCACCGATAAGCGGAGCTACTATAAACACCCATAGCTGAGATAATGCCGCTCCACCCTGGAAGATAGCCGGACCGAAAGAACGTGCCGGATTCACCGAAGCACCGTCAATCGGAATCATCACGATATTGATAATAGCCAAAGCCCATCCGATAGCGATACCCGCAAAACCTTTCGGAGCTTTCTCGCTGGTCGATCCCAGAATTACAATCAGGAACAGGAAGGTGAAAATCACCTCGCCGATAAACGCTCCGCTCATATGCCCCTCGGCAAACTGATTCGATCCGAACGATACCCATTGCTGCGAAATAGCTCCGATAGCGATCGCACCCAAAGTAGCCCCGATCAACTGGGCGATCCAATATTGAATCATCTCGCCGAAGCTCATTCCTTTATTCAGAAAAACGCCCAGACTGACGGCCGGATTCACATGACAACCCGAAATCGGTCCGATGGCATATACCATAATCAATACGGCCAAACCAAAGCAAAGTCCGATAGCGGTAATGGTAATCGGATTACCGGTAGAGGTCAACGGATCAGCTCCCACGAAAATCTGTCCGAATACGGCGCTTCCGCAACCAAACAATACAAGGGCGAACGTTCCGATTAATTCTGCTACGAATTTTTTCATAATAATTTATTATTTAAAGTGTTATACTTATAAATTTAAATATTTCACAGGAGAATAAAGGGCTATTTACCGTTAAATTTTTCCACCAAATCGGTAATCGCATCTTTCAATTCCGGATATTGATACGTGAAATTCCGCTCCTGCAATCGCTGCGGAACCACCTGCTGACCTTCGGTCAATAAAGAAGCACCATCCAGTAAAAACAAGCGCAACAACCATTCCGGAACGTGTACCCGCCAGAACGGTTCGAAATGCATATCCAGTTCCGACATCAAATCGAGCCATGTAAGCGTATCGGGTGCCACACAGTTAAATATTCCCGACAGTTGTTTGTCATACAACATCAGCTTAAACACTTCCATCAGATCATCGATATGAATCCAGGAGAAGGGCTGATGTCCGGTTCCGAAAATCACACTGACTCCCCGTTTCGACGGAGCCATTATTTTCGGAAGCACTCCCCCTTGCGCACCCAGAATCAGTCCGAATCGCAAGATAACCAGTCTGACCGCCGGATTCACTTTTCGCGCCTCCGCCTCCCATTCCTGACAGACATGCGACAGAAAACTCTCTCTTGCCGGCTCTGTTTTTTCATCGCTCACCCCTGTCGACGGATAATAACCGATGGCAGAAGTAGAAATAAACAGTTCCGGCAAATGTGGCAACCGGTTGATCGCTTCCGTCAGTTTGCGGGTAGTTTCCACACGGCTGGTAAGAATCGCTTCTTTGCGCCGGCGGTTCCATCGGCCGTTAATGGGCGCTCCGGCCAGATTTATCACGGCATTACATCCCGTTAATTTATCCGTCAGTCCGCCCATACCCTCTTCCGAAAAATCTTTTCGGGAGATTCCGATAACCTGATGCCCCATTTCCATCAGAAAAATCTTCAGATGGCTTCCGATAAATCCGGAAAGCCCCGTAACAGCTATCTTCATTTTCGAACCACTCCCTTCTCTTTTTAATTCAACAAAAAAGAGGATATCCCGTTAGAATATCCTCTTATATAACATTTTACCAAAAAGGTTTGTTTAAGATTTGATCTTATCCGAATCAACCATTACAAACAGTTTATCCGACGGACGTATTTTCTGATCCACCTTAAATGCAAAGCGATCACCTTTTTTCGCCTCGGTAACCGATTTATAGTCTACCTGTATCTCTGTAAGCGTCATAAAGATCGCTCCCGTAGTCGGTCCGGTAATCACGATTTCATCCCCCACTTTCACCTGCTGGGTTTCGCAAAGGAATTCCGCCACACCGATGTTTGAGAAATATTTCATCCCTTTCGCCACATATAGTTTTTTCTTGGTCGCTTCCGATCCGTATCTCGGGCTCCACTCGCCCAAACGCTGTCCCAAATAGTAACCATCCCAGAATCCACGGTTGAATACAGCGAACAGACGCTCATCCCAGCCGGCGATTTTCTCTTCCGAATAAGAACCGTCTACCACCGATTCAAGCGCTTCGCGGTAACATTCCACTACCGTACGCACATATTCGGCACCACGCGCACGACCTTCCAGCTTAAACACGCGTACACCCGCATCCATCATTTTATTCATAAAATGGATGGTTTTCAAATCGCGCGGCGACATGATAAACTGATTGTCCACCTCCAGCTCAAGATTCGTCTCCTTATCCTTCACCGTATAGGCATGACGGCAGATCTGTGTGCAAGCACCACGGTTGGCTGATTTGTTCTGTTCATGTAAGCTCAAATAGCATTTACCCGATACCGCCATACATAAAGCCCCGTGCGCAAACATCTCGATGCGGATCAGTTCGCCCGACGGCCCCTTGATCTGATCTTTGATGATATCCTGATAAATTGCCGACACCTGATCCATATTCAGCTCACGCGCCAATACCACTACATCGGCAAACTGTGCGTAAAATTTCAACGCCTGCGTGTTCGATATATTCAGCTGAGTAGACAAGTGCACCTCCACGCCGATCTGACGGGCATACATCATTGCCGAAACGTCCGAAGCGATGATTGCAGAAACCTGCGCTTCCTTAGCCGCGTCGATAATCTTATACATCAGTTCGATATCGTTATCGTAAATCACCGTGTTTACGGTCAGATAACTTTTCATATTGTTTTCGCGACAAATGCGCGCGATTTCGTGCAAATCCGCAATCGTAAAATTATTCGATGATTTTGCGCGCATGTTCAAGCCTTCGATACCGAAGTAAATGGAGTTTGCTCCTCCCTGGATGGCTGCCGTCAGTGATTCGTAAGAACCGGCAGGCGCCATTATTTCAAATTCATTTAACTGCATCCTGTATAGGTTTTTGTTTTCGGGTGCAAAGATATAAATAAACGACTTAATGTTTCTGAATCCCCCTGCCTGATAATGCCAAAAGATTATAACATACTGTTGTGCAGACAGCTACTGATTATCAACAATAAACCCCGTATTGCGATCCGGGCGGATCACAGTACGGGGTTTTCGTTCTATGCTGAGCGATAATTAAAATCAATTCACCTCTTCCAGACACGCTTTGGGCACATAATCGGTCCAGTTGGTCTGACGCATATCGCCTGTTTTATTAAACTGATTGTGGAATCCGAAAGCAGCCGTCAGCGTATGGTGCGTATGCGCATTGCATTTCGATAAATGCAGATAATCACGCAACAATTGTTTGTACTCCGGATGCACGCAGTTCTCAATGATCAGTTCCGCTTTTTGTGCAGGCGATTTGCCACGCAAGTCCGCGATACCCTGTTCGGTAATCAGTACGTCTACCGAATGTTCGCTATGATCCACATGCGATACGAACGGCACGATGGCGCTGATTTTACCCTCTTTTGCCACCGACGGGCAAGAGAAGATCGAAATGTAGGCGTTTCGTGTAAAGTCGGCCGATCCGCCGATACCATTCATCATCTTGGTTCCCACCACATGCGTCGAATTCACGTTTCCGAATATATCCGCTTCCAGAGCCGTATTCATCGTAATAAGTCCCAGGCGGCGCACCACCTCCGGATTATTGCTGATTTCGCCCGGACGGAGCATTATTTTCGATTTATAGAAATCAAGGTTTTCAAAAACCTCTTCCATCACCTCATCGCTTACCGTAAGCGAGCATGTGCTGGCAAACGTACATTTACCCTGTTTGATAAGCGCTACTACCGAATCCTGCACCACTTCTGTGTACATTTCGAATGGCGGGATATCCGGATTCTTGCCCAGACAAGCCATTACCGCGTTGGCGATATTCCCCACTCCCGACTGAAGCGGAAGCATCGTTTTCGGAATACGTCCTTCGCGAATCTCATTGACAAGAAATTCGGTTACGTTCTCACCAATCTTCATGGTGATTTCGTCTACCGGGGCAAAACCTTTTACACCATCTGTATAGTTCGTTTCCACCACGCCTGCAATTTTAGAAGGATCTACCTTCACAACATTGCTACCGATGCGGTCGGACGGTTTATAAATCGGAATTTCACGTCGGTGAGGAGGATCTGCCGGTTCATACAGGTCGTGAATCCCTTTGATCTCTTTCGGCAGGTATTTATTATGTTCAACGATAATCAGGTCTGCAAGTTGACAGAACGTAGGAGCAGCTCCCACTCCCGTACCCAATACCAGTTCGCCATCCTCGGTAATATCGGCCACCTCTACGATAGCGACATTGATTTTCCCCAGAAAACCATAGCGTACGGTCTGAGCAAGGTGAGAAAGGTGCATATCGAAATAATCGATATTCCCGGCATTCACCGCATTGCGGCTATCTTTATGTGATTGATAAGGCGTACGGGTTTTGATGGCATTTGCGCGAGAAAGCGCACCATCGACGAAGTCATTGGTAGATGCACCGGTAAATACCCCTATCTTAAAAGGGCGACCGGCCTTGTGTTCTGCTTCAGCTCGTTTGGCCAAAGCCTGCGGCACCGCTTTCGGTGTACCCGCTGCGGTGAATCCGCTAAAGCCAACGTTGTCTTCATGGTTGATCAACGCGGCTGCTTGTTCAGGTGTTAGTGATTTATAGGCCATAATATGTAATTGTTTGTAATAATATTCAACAAATACTTACTTATACATTCTGTTTTAGCAAAATAGAATGCTTCGGCCAAAGTTAAAAATTATATTGAAATTATATTTTTTATATCGATAAAAATATAATTTCAATCGCTCAGTCATATTTACGGTTGAGTATTTCACTCAGAATGATTGCCCGTTTCAATTCCGACCGGTTTTTCAAACCCGCACACACACTCGCTTGATCGGGCTTATCGGTAGTGGAAGAAATAGATCTTCTGGCAGCCGCTTTTTTCTGCACTTCCCCTTCCCACTCTTTTCCGGTTGAATCAAATGCAGTATTATGCCCCTGAAAACGTGTTGTAGGTGGAGCCGATACCATCTCCGAATGAAACAGTTCCTCTTCCGGGTGCTCCGCTTTACGAGCCTGTTTGTTTTTATTATTAAAAGTTTTGATAAGGGGACTTAACGCTGATAGTAAAATAATCAGAATTGGTAGCCATACATCGATTATATCCATACCTTTTTGTATTTTTGTCCTCAAATTTAAAGATTTACAGGCGTATAATCCTGTTATTCATGAAGAAATTTATAGCCCAAAAAAAGAGGTAACTTCACAGCCACCTCTTTCGCATTTAACCTAAACCTTAACTATGAAAAAATTTTCATTTTTTGTTTGCATTACAAAGAAATATAAATTATCTATTTTAAACAAATAATTTTGAACATTTTTTATTTGTTTTTTCTAAATAATTACTAAATAATACTTTTTATCACTTTTAATTGAATCAGATGAAAGAACAACAAGGAGTAGACTTTAAATCTGCGACTCCCGAAGAGAAGAAACTTTTTATTGAAACCTATGGTTGCCAGATGAATGTAGCAGATAGCGAAGTAGTTGCTTCTGTCATGGAAATGGACGGTTATCACGTAACCGACAAGATTGAAGAGGCGGATGCTATTTTCGTAAACACCTGCTCGATACGCGATAACGCTGAACAAAAAATTATTTCACGCCTACAATATTTCAGCGCATTGCGCAAAAAGAACAAACATCTTGTTGTTGGTGTATTAGGTTGTATGGCCGAACGCGTTAAAGATGAGTTGATTGAAAATTACGAAGTGGACCTGGTAGTGGGGCCCGATGCTTACCTCGACCTTCCAAACATGGTAGGATCGGTAGAACGAGGTGAAAAAGCAATTAACGTAAAATTATCAACCGACGAAACCTATCGGGAGATCATTCCTTCACGTATCGGAGGAAACCGTATCGCAGGATTTATCTCAATCATGCGCGGATGCAATAACTTCTGCTCTTACTGCATCGTTCCGTATACACGTGGCCGCGAGCGCAGCCGTGAGCCCGAAAGCATCCTTGCCGAATTACGCGACCTCGAAGCGAAAAATTTCAAGGAAGTTACCTTACTTGGACAGAATGTAAATTCATACTGTTTCGAACAGGACGGCAAACAGGTTAAATTTTCCGACCTGCTCGCTTTGGTAGCCGAAGCGGCTCCGAATATCCGCATCCGTTTCAGTACATCGCATCCGAAAGACATGGATGACGAAACACTCGAAACGATTGCTCGCTACCCGAACATCTGCCGCCACATCCATTTGCCGGTACAGTCGGGAAGCACAACCATCCTGAAACTGATGAATCGTAAATATACCCGCGAATGGTATCTCGACCGCATCGCGGCTATCAAACGCATTATTCCGGATTGTGGTATCTCGACCGATGTATTCTGCGGATTCCATAACGAAACGCTCGAAGATCATGCCCAAACCCTTTCTTTGATGGAAGAAGTTGGGTTCGATTTGGCCTTCATGTTTAAATACTCGGAGCGTCCGGGCACTTATGCAGCCAAACATCTTCCCGACAATATTGCTGAAGAAGAAAAAGTACGTCGTCTGCAGGAGATCATCGCATTGCAGCGTCGCCTGTCATTCGAAAGCAATCAACGTGATATCGGTCGTACGTTCGAAGTTTTGGTGGAAGGTTTCTCTAAGAAATCGCGCGAAAACCTATACGGTCGCACCAGCCAGAACAAAGTGGTGGTATTCCCGAAAAAAGGATACCGTATCGGTCAGTTGGTGAAAGTGCGCGTACTCGAAGTTTCTTCCGCTACGCTGATTGGCGAATCAATTGAAGAATAAATAACTCAGGAAGGATAAAGAGGTGGTATGATGCCACATCTTTATCCTTCTTTTCTTTTATCATACACAATGAAAACTAAAATTATTATCGGCACCGCCGCCCTCTCGCTCACGATGGCGTGCAATCATACGAATACGGCACCCAAAACCGGAACTCCCACCGAAAGCCACGAGCTTTATCTTACCATCGGCACCTACAACCTCAACGCTCACTCCGACACCGCCATCTGGATATACGGATTCGATACCGCAAACGGCTCCTTCCGTAAAATATCGGGCTTTGCCGGGATTGATAACCCTTCTTATATGGCATGGGCACACAATGCAGAGCGACTCTACGCTGTCAGTGAAAACGGAGCGGCAGGATCACGCCTGAACGCGCTCAGTTTTAACCCCGCTTCAGCTACCCTGACACTACTCAACAGCGAGCCGACCGCGGGCGCCGACCCGTGTTACGTATCCGTCAGTCCCGACGACCGTTTTGCGGTAACAGCCGATTACTCGGGTGGCTCCGTATCGGTATTTCCCATCCTGTCCGACGGAAAATTAGGAGCTCGCAAACGGGAATTCAAATACACCGGTAAAGGATTCAATGCCACACGACAGGAATCCCCTCACCTCCATACGGTACGTTTCACTCCCGACAATAAATATTTACTGGCCACCGACCTGGGACTCGACCGGATTTATCAGTTCCGCATCACCCCGAACGACTCTTTGTTGCTCGAACCCGATACGGCCCGTACGATTCTCCTTCCGGCCGGATCAGGACCACGCCATCTGGCCTTCCATCCGACCGATTCGTTCGTGTATGTGATCAACGAGTTGAGCGGAAACGTAACTCTTCTGAAACCGGAAAACGGAAAAATGGTGATCCGCCAGCAGATACTTGCTGATACGCTCAACGCGGCCGGTAGCGCCGATATCCATATCTCGCCCGACGGACGCTTTTTGTACGCCTCCAATCGCCTGAAAGGGGACGGTATCGCCATATTCGCCATCCGCCCCGACGGACAGCTGGTTAAAGCGGGTTATCAGCCGACAGGACGCCATCCGCGCAATTTTATCATTTCGCCCGACGGGAAATACCTGTTGGCGGCATGCCGTGATGACAATACGGTGCAGCTTTTTGCCATCGATCCGGAAACGGGACTTCTTTCGCTCCTGCCACAATCCATCCGGATTCCGGCCCCGGTTTGTCTGCTTCTGTCGCCAATGGGCGAATAATCAATGGCAAATAGTCCTCTTTCGGACAACTTGACACTAATTAGCTGATTGGCACGCTATTTGTTAAAGAATATATAGAGTCGTCCAGCTATGCTTTGACAACATAACCGAACCAAACTCGCAATTCTTATTATTAACATTTAATTATTGGGAGGTTCTTACTATGGGAGCTGCAGGAAACAAAAAACCTAAAAAAGAGAAAACAGCCAAGCACGAAAAACACGTGCCTGCCTACGAAAGACAAGAAGCGAAATCACTGGATGGGGTATTGAATAAGAAAAAATAATTTTTCTACCCAAAACACATCATCTACAAAACACAAAGAGGATATGCCACAACAAGCATATCCTCTTCTTTTTTATTTATGTTATCCCCGAATCATCGTCAGCAACATTTTAAACGGCTCAACCGCACTCAGCGCATGCGCTACGTTTGCCGGCATAATGACCGATTCGCCTTTTGTCAGTCTTAACACATTTCCGCCCAAGGTGATATCGACGGCTCCGTCGAGCACCTGCACAAACGCATCGAAAGGCGCGGTATGCTCACTCAACCCCTGCCCTTTGTCGAAGGCAAAAAGGGTAATGTTGCCCGCATTGCTTTTAAGTACCTGCTTACTGACCACGCCCCCTTCGGCATACGCTATCATCTGATCGAGTTTCAGCACATCTCCTTTTGCAAATATCATATTCATATCGTACTTATTTTAAGTGGTTTAATTTATAAACACTCAAAAGTAAGCAGAGTTATTCCATAAATATGTAATAGATGTTACACTTCTTGATTTTTAAGATGGCGAGGGATCGGAGGCATCACTTTTACCTGTTCTAATTCGACTTTTTCAATCTCCTTACGAAATTCGCGACTGGGCACAAACACACAATACGCCTTACGAATATGATGGTGCCGGAAATCATTCGGATCCTTTACCAAATCACTCTTTAGAGCGGTGGTAAGATATCCCAACGGACCCATCGTAAAGGCTTCCGAATTTTTCAGCCGTATAATGGCATTGGTGAGCAGCGCATGTGTTACCTGCACCACATCCGAATGGCATAGCGTGGAACGCTCCGAAATGAAGCGACACACCTCGTCGAAGCTGATTTCGCCCCGATATACGATAGAAGGAGCATAACCGTAAATGCCCGGTTTTCCGGGAATGGCCCGTTTTACGAGATGATAGCGTACTACCGAATGATTCGTTTCTTTAATTGCTTTCATAGATTCCATGTATTAGATAAGTTGATATTCACGAATATAGCAAATAAAAAACAAAAAACACTTGACAAACGCATTTTATTAATAGTATATTCGCATAAAGAGAATAACTATTCTTTTGATGATAACCCGTGAAGAATTTGAACGCCGCTCGCGAGGAACCCAATCACCGCCCGTGAAGAACCCGATCGCCGCTCACGGACAACTTTCGGGTTGTTCGCGGAGCAACACCAGATTCCTCCCGAAGCGCCTGCTCGTTGGCCGCGGATTGTCACTCAAGGAATAGTGCTGTGTGCTTTAATCCTATATCAACCATTAAATCAGAAAAAACCATGAGCAACCAACGACCACTGTATGCGATTTATAAGACAAACCGCACCAATCTCAACAGTACCGAAACCGCTAAAGTAACCGAGTATCACGTACGGCTGTCGGCCCGTAGCACCATCTCTTCGGAAGAGATGGCCCACGACATCGCGATGGAAAAACACTTTAACATCGAAACCACCCTCTCTTTTCTGAATGTACTGAGCCAATACATCGAGCGTAAAAACAGTGAGGGACACATCGTAAAGATCGACGGATTGGGGAGCTTCATGCCCGCGCTACATGTCATAGAACCGATTACCGACCCGGACGCGGTTAAGAACAGCCGGATAAAAATAAAAGACCTTTCATTCGTAACCGATCGAAACCTGACGCGCCGCCTGCGTTGTGTTGATCTGCTACGCGACTGGGAAAAGGGAAACTGTACGATGACGGCGGAAGACCGGCATCAGCGCATTCTGGAATATTTCGACGATCAGATAGAACGCTCGAGCTATAAAAACGAATTCATGCTTACCTGCAAGACGGTGATGGACCTCAACCGCTGCGGCCGCTCGACGGCTTCGGCCGATCTGGGCATCCTGACGGAGCGGGGTGAGATCAGACGCCTATCGGTGGGCAACCGGACTCTGTATATGAGAAATATACGGGAATAAACGAAGATAAAATAGGGTTGTAATATATTATGTAAAGAAGATTATTGCTTTATAATAATTATCTTTACATAATGTTACACCTTTTATGTTTTTGGTGAACAACCGGTAGAATTCATCTGCGCGTTTGAATAACCGAATATTAAATACACTATCATCTATTTTCTGTAAAAATCTACACTAATCAGGATCATTATGAATGAAATCGCCGTACCTACTCGGCGAATAAATAATGTATCCGTACCCTTGCGGTAAAAATTTAATTATAAGGAATGAACATTACCAGAAAAATTATTATTGCGTTAGGATGGCTGACTTGCTGGCTACCCTTAGTGGCTCAAAATGAGGTGATCAGTTTCACCACTACCCGGGAAGCGGGTCAAACGATACGATTGGTTATTGACGCTCCGGTAGAGGCGCGTGAGCATATCCGGATCGATTTGGGCGACGGACGTAAGCACCTGATTCCGAACTACGGATTACAAACGGTTTTCACGGTCGCCGCACAAACCATCCGCGTGCATGGTAAAGTGGCCGTACTTCATTGCGACTACAATGACCTGGCGGCACTCGACGTTACCCGCAACGGGAGTCTGCGCCAGTTGTGGTGTCAGAACAATGCCTTGCAAAACCTCGACCTGACAGAAAACAAAGAGCTTGAGGTGCTCGACTGTTCGGGAAACGCGCTGACGTCGCTCGATGTAACCGCAAACAACAAGCTGCAATCGCTTTTTTGCTCAGACAATGTTTTGTCTCAGCTGTTGATACCATCCCGCAGTGCGCTTTCGGAAATGTTTTGCCATAACAACGACTTTGAGAATCTGAACATCGCCGATGCCGAGAACCTGCGTACGCTTTGGTGTTTCGGCAACAACATGAATGAAAGCCGCATCATCCCAACACTTGAGAATTTGCCTGCGTTGTCCGCTGAAACGGGACATCTGCAATTGACCGACCTGACCGATACGGAAGATGCCAACCGGGCATACAAAGCCGATATAACGAAAGCAAACCGGAAGGGCTGGAAAACATACGACTGGAACAATGGTACTCCGCGTATTTATGAGGGAGAAACGGATCTCTCTACCGGTATCACTTCGCCGTTCGAAACGGAAGATGACCCCGACGCACCCGTATTTAACCTGATTGGAACCCGGGTAGGCACGCGTGCTACGATTTCGACGCTTAAACCGGGTATCTATGTTAGTAAAAACAAAAAAATCATTGTAGAATAAGGTTTTTCAGATTCATCAAATCCAACAAATTATGCTTTCATTCATAAAAAACAAAATATTATTCCTAACGCTCTTGCTTGCCTGGACGGGAATTTCAGCAACGAATGTGTCCGGAAGTGAAATAGAGATCCGTATAAACGGAAAAGAGGCAACTTTCTTACAACTCGAACCGGGCTACACGCAATTGGTAGAGGTGATTACGGCCGACGACGAAACCGTACCAAAAGTAAAATGGTTCAGTCATAATGATGCGGTAGCCAGTGTAAGCGAATACGGAATTATCAGGGGAGTGGCTACGGGTATCACCAAAATCCGTGTATTTACTGAAAACGATAACAGCATTTACAAGGATATTATCGTGAGCGTATCGCCTTATTATTCGGCAACAAGCATTGATATCCCCATGAAGGATACGACTCTGCAGGTGTATGAAGAACTATTGCTTACCACCAATTTCTTACCGATTGACCATCCTCTACCTGCGGGTGAACGCATCATCTGGGATTGTGATAACTGGGATGCCGTGGAGATTGAAGACAATGGACTTTTAAGAGGAAGAAATGAAGGTACAGCTGTTGTAACGGCACTATTCGATTATCACGGAAAACTGCTGAAAGATCAGGTTACGATCAATGTGTATCTGGGTACGATTCCTGTGCGGGAATTGCAGGTAGACAATAAAAAGATATCTGTTATCAAAGGGTATACCTATACTTTTAATGTAACAGTGGTCCCAGAAAAAGCGAGCAACCACAATATGACTGTTTCTTCGGATAATCCGGATATTGCAAGCGTAAGACTCAATACCGGCATTTATTCGGCAAAAGCATTTACCATTAAGGGGGTGGCAGCGGGAACAACCACCATTACGGCTATTGCTGAAGATGGAAATCATACCGTAGAAATAGAGGTAACTGTGGAAGAAACAACCACACGAGGAGGAGGATTTTTGGCTCAGGGAGTAACTCCGGAAAGCGGATGGTTTGACTGTAACAAAGAGTGGGGATACAGAGAGAATACGACAGTAAACGGAGAGCCCGTGGACTATCTGCGTCCGGACGAAGGAATGTGTTGGGCAGCCACTGCTGCCAACATTATTGATTGGTGGCAGGCAAGCATCGATCATGAGAATGTGCCTGCGGGAGCTCCGCTTGGCGCAACCCTGGATAATGCAGGCAAACCGAAACCAAGTAACAACAGCTCTTACTCTCAATCGAACGTATATGAATATTTCCGAATTAATTCTGCCAATCAGGGGTATTTCGTGGATAAAGGGCTGAACTGGTATTTTACCGGAGCTGAACCATTGGCATATCCGGAGAATTGGGAAAAAGGATATCGGTATAAGGATTATGAAGGATTCGATAAAAACAGGTATGTGGCTTCGACTATTTACTTCATGATGGATAAGGGGCGCGCGTTTTATATTCGCGAATTCAAAAAAGCGCTTCAAAATACGATTGGCAAAGGAATTCCTGCAGGATTGAACGTCAATTATCCGGGAGGATATGGACATGCCCTTACATTATGGGGATATGAGCTTGCAGATTATGATTTTGTAGAAACGGGCAAATGCCCGAATTCGGACTTGGAAAACAGCAAAGTAACGAAGGAAAGAATGGATTCTCGCAATGGCGATCATTTGGTAGCCTATGTATATATCACCGATTCGGACGACGGATATAGTCCAAACCGGCCTATATCCGTAAAACGACCGTGGAGTCTGATCCGTGTTCCGGTATTCTACCGCGATCAAGGATTGTATATCGTAACTGCGGGTTCATGTAGTTCGTTTGGACGTATCGTACACCTGTCGGCGTTCAGTCTGAAGTATGGAGATGTGCCGAAACTAAAATAAAAAAAGGGAG
>JAVVPN010000034.1:0-7711 GCA_036655755.1 Bacteroidales bacterium
CGCCGTTTTTACAGAAGCCCGTTGATCGAAAGATCGGCGGGCTTTTTTGTTTTCCTAAAATCAGAAAGATATATTTTATTATCCCATATTTGTCAAATTATACTTTTTTGAATATGCAATTTTCAACTGATTCCTTTTAATCAGTATTTTTGTATGAAGCACAATTTTAATGTGCCGGATAAATGAATTTATTCTATGAACAATATAGAGCAACTCAGAAAAGAATTCCCCATATTAGAAAAGAGGGTATATAATAAACCTTTAGTATATCTTGATAATGGGGCTACTACTCAAAAACCCAAGCGGGTCGTAGAGAAGATTGTTGATGGTTATTATAATACAAATGCCAATATTCATCGCGGAGTACATTATTTGAGCCAGGAAGCTACTGAGGCGCATGAGAATGCCCGACGTCGTGTTCAGCAATTTATAAATGCAGCAAAATCAGAAGAAATTATTTTTACCCGTGGTACTACAGAAGCGATTAATCTGGTTGCAACTTCTTATGGTGAGACTTTTCTGCAGGAAGGAGATGAAATAATCATTTCCGAGATGGAGCATCATGCGAATATTGTTCCATGGCAGATGTTACGCGACAAAAAGAAAATAGTCATTAAGGTGATTCCTATGAATGACAACCAAGAACTAGACTTAGAAGCCTATAAAAATCTTTTTACCGAACGTACTAAATTTGTCTCCCTTACTCATGTATCGAATGTATTAGGAACAATCAATCCCGTTAAAGAGATGATTGCCACTGCCCATCAATACAAAGTGCCTGTCTTGATAGATGGAGCACAATCGGTACCTCACATCAAAATAGACGTTCAGGATTTAGATGCGGATTTTTTCGTTTTCTCAGGACATAAAATTTACGGACCTACCGGAATAGGAATTTTATACGGGAAAGAGGCATTATTGGATGCAATGCCACCCTATCAAGGAGGAGGAGAAATGATTGCTCAGGTTACTTTTGAAAAAACAACCTATAATGAACTTCCTTATAAATTCGAAGCCGGTACGCCTGATTATATCGGATCTACCGCTTTAGCTGAAGCTCTCGATTTTGTAGATGAAATAGGTCTGGAGAATATTGAGAGATACGAAACAGAGTTACTCAATTACGCAACCGAGCAGCTTAAACAAATTCCAGGAGTTAAAATCTACGGGAATGCCATCCATAAAAGTGCCGTTCTTTCTTTCTTAATCCAAGGGATTCATCATTATGACATGGGAATGATGTTGGATAAGCAAGGTATTGCTGTACGAACCGGCCACCACTGTGCCCAACCCCTTATGCAAGCATTAGGAATCGAAGGGACTGTACGTGCATCTTTTGCAGTGTATAATACGAAGGAAGAAATTGATCGATTTATAGCTGGTATCAAACGTGTCGTCGAAATGTTTTAATCAATCCATAGAAAAGCGGATGTCTCAGATTTAATTTGAGGCATCCGCTTTTTCATTTTCATTATTTTACTCTCTCACTACCATTACTTCTTCACTTTTAGATGATGCGTTATAATTTGTTTGATACATAGCTCTACATGTTGAAGACGGCATGAAAAATGTACCCGCATAAGCTGCTGTTACATATATTGGAATTGTTACAGTTTGCTCCGTTGGTAACCTGTTAATATAACTCGATACTTTGTCATCCCGTATATCTTGATATGTCACTCCGATCGGATATTGATTATTCTCTGTAAAGACTCCTCTATTGAGAATTTCCCAACCTGCAGGAATCATTTGATCAACCATCATATCATGTAATACGATTCCGGCTTTATTAATAACACTAATTTCAAATATAAAATTAGTACCCTGTTCTATCTTTTGCGGATTAATAATATTCCCAGTTAAAGATTTGAACTTTGTTTTCAGCTGGATGCCATTCGAAGTTTCTATTTGCTCCCCTTGAGTCGGTATACCCGATATAACATCTTGTATATAGAGTGTCCCTTTACTTTTATTTGTAATCTGAATTTTTTCGGAAGTATTCTTTTCTAAAGAAATTTCATTTGTCCAAATTGTTTTCTCTGAATGTACCGATTCGATTTTTCCATTTTTCGAAATATCAAAATCGAGCGTTTTAATTTCTGGGTATTGTTTATAGTAATTACATATATTAATGATCGATAAAGCAATTGCTGCGGTATTTAGTTCTTCACTAGTTTGTAACTGATTTAATAAAGACTGAACCAATGCATATGCCTGTTTATTATATCCCACTCCGATAAAAGATGATAATTGAGTTGTTTCTAAAAACAACGACGTGCTTTCGTTCATTTTAAGCATCGTATCGGATGATTCTATTGATTCCAATATCTGTCGTGCTATTTCTTTATTGTCAAACGAATAAGCCGCGGCCAATAACCAAGTTGCTTCCAGGGATAAATTTTTAGTTTGTCTTAATCGATTCATCGCTCCTTTTTCAGGAATATGGGCATCCGCCAGTGCATACAAACGGAAAGCTTGGATTACTTGCTGTAAAACTAAGTTCGGCGATTCCACCGGTTTCCACTCGCGCGCGAGTCGTGATTGATATTGCCCACATTCATGTCTTAACCCCGAAGTCAGAATAAAACCACTGTCAGCTGCTTTATTTAAATATAAGAAAGCATATATTGACGTCCATGCGTTTGTAGAGCTTCCTCCCGGCCAAAAAGAGAATCCACCTCCGGGTATCATATAATTCTTGAGTTTCGAATTAACGCTACGAACCACCTCTTCCATTTTCTCGAGTTCCTTTGGCGAAAATTGGGTGATTTGAGGTAAATATAAGGCCCCAAATGCTTTTGAAATTATCTGTTCAAGACATTCATACGGATAAGTAATAAGATAATTTAGTCGATTATTTAAATTTATCTGCTTGATTCCCGCTACCGTAATATGACTTTTATTTGATCCGGGAATGCCAAACGGGGTAATTTCAAATTTCTTAGATTCGCCTGGATCTAATATCCAGTTATTCGTTTTATAAATGGGAGTTAAAGGTGAGTTGATTTCAATATCACTGCTCCAGCTTGCCTTTTCACCTTTTCCGGTTACGGTTAATCTGATTTTTCCCGTTTCCAACAGCTTCTTTGCTCTGATTTTAAACCATACTACCTGATTTCCGATTTTACTAAATGATATCCCTTGAGAGCGTTTCTCTAATATTTCAAAAGCCTCATTTACCTCTAAGTTTACTGTAACCGGTCCGATATTGTCTTTCATGGCGAAGACAGTTGCAGGCAACCAGATTTCATCATTCGGCGCCAGCTTTCGTGGTAAAGTGCCCAAAATCATTAGCGGTTGACGGACAAAAATATCTTTCTGAGCATTACCATACTGATGTTGATTTCCCGCAATCACCATGCATCTCACTTTTCCGATATATTCCGGAATGTTGACTGTTAACGTGCGCTTTTCATTCGGTTTTAATGTATAAGGTCCCATAAAGCGAACAACCGGTTTAAAGCGATTCACAATCGCCTTTGGACCCTTGTTCAACGCATCGTCCCCTCCGATGCTAAAGATCTGTTCAATCTTACCTCCATATGCTCCCAATACATAGTTATACATATCCCAGGTGCGCATACCCAAGGCTTCTTTGGCAAAAAAAGCATCCCATGGCGATGGTGTTTTAAAATTAGTCAGATCAAGCAAACCTTCGTCCACAACACCAAGAGTGAATGTCATCGGTTGCCCATTGGATTCCGAAACAGAAATCTTACACGATGAAGATGGCCGGATTGTTTCGGAAGCCTCAATAACCGGAAGCAAACGTGAGTTTACTGCATGTACTTCAATAGGAATTACGCCATACAGTCGAATTGGCAAATCATATTTAGTCGATGCATACGGATTTAGAAGCGTTACACTTACATATACATTCGGCTGCATTTCAGGAGAAGCTTTAAACGAAAACGAACTTTCCTTATCATTGCATCCCATCTCATGATGTTGCATAATACCCCCACTTGCTTCCACCGTAATAATAGCTCTACTCTCTGCGGTAGATGGAAAACGGATTGTTATTTCCTCCCCCGGAGCATAACTTTTCTTATCGGCCTGTAAAGAAAGCAACATCGCTTTATCGGAAGCCATACGGCTTCGGGCATCATCACCATAACTATCAAAATAAGCCATGCAGCCACATTGATGACCACTTTCCAAATCGGTCAGTTGAATATAATAAGTACCCCAGTCCATATTCGGAATCTTCAATGAAAATTGACCTTTTCCATCCTGGTTACTTTGTTGTTCAAACTGTTTAATAGGTTTATTGTATCCTGACGAAATATAATTGGCTACCTGGCTCATGTCCGAGTTCCACCACCAATACCACTCCATTTTATAGAGTTGTATTTTGACCCGTGACTTACTTGCCGGCGTACCATCCGGAAGAAGTGTTGCAAAAGAAAACACATGATTTTTATTTGTCGTTAATGGTTCGTACCCTTTTTGCGGAGATAAAATCCCTACATATGCCTTGAATGGAGAGTAAACCTTCTGAGTCGCATTTATACTGAATTCTCCCGACTCTTCATATACTTTTGTAAGGAACTGAGCACGTAAAAATCCGGGTGCAAATCCTCCTTGCACCATTTTAGTATCAATCTTCGCAACCCCCTCTTTATTCAATTTTCCTTTCGAAAACAGAATATCATTCGCCGTAAATTTTCGTGTCGGATCATCAAATATATATTCTTGGTAGCCATGGAAGGATGTTTCCATGGGTACGAAAGTGGTGTAAATATCATAATTCAATGAATTGGCTATCGCTCCGGTTAACCACTGAGCTTTCAAAGTGGCTTTAGTCAACGTATCACGTTGCAAAATATCCCGGTCAAAAGAGAGGTCGATGCTTAAGCGGTTAGGTTTGATTGTTTCAATGCGAAGCTTTTTCTCAAAACTAACCCCACCTACTGTAATTTTACCTTTCCATATTCCCGTCGGAGCAGCAGATGAAGTAACGGGTTTGAATACATAAAAATTATCATTCCGAGTAGAGAGTGACTTTTTCCAGTAAAGCTGTCCCGCCGGATTAAATAATTCGAACGTAACAGGATGTCGTTCCGGTAAATCACCATATATATTATTTAAAATAAAACTTACATAAATCGTATCCCCCGGACGCCAGATCCCTCGTTCGGTATAAATAAATCCTTTTGTTCCGTTTTTTACTTCTTCACCGGCTACGTCAAAGGCGCTCATCGACAAAGCCTCATTTTTAGCAAGTCTTAAATAGCCTTTTTGTTTTTCCTTTTTAGCAATCAGATAAAAAGGTTCTTTTCCGTTTAGATCAAATTCAACAGTTCCGTTTTCCCAAGTGGTTTTTTGACTTATCTCCTGGTTTTGATAAGTATATACTTTTACAAGCACCTCTTCTTCAGGCATTCCGGTTGTAATATTGTTTATCGAAACAAACATTTTCCCCCGGTCCCCTCTTTTAGCGATAATACCGAGATTCGAGTATAAAATATTTTTGCTGATTTGCTTATTTACATAATATGAATCTTTGCAAGGCATATTCCGCTCTTGCCAATTATAATTATCCCAACTTTGGTCCGAAAAATAATAATAAGCATTTCCGTTTCCGAAGTTGGCTTTTTCTTCACTCTCCAGTTTTCTGTTTTCTTCGATTAATTCTCTTTTTGTCATTTTGGCCATTCCCGGACATGGATAAGCAGACAATTCAGAATTAAAAGACAGGATAACACGATACAGGGCTCCCGGCTCCGGTGTGATAAGCTTTTTTAGATTAATAGCGAATGTATTTCGCTTATGCAAATCATAATTACTCTCTTCGTCAAGAAAAATAAGTTTTCGGCATAATAACTCTCCCATGCTGGCCAGAGCGTTTCCTTCCGATAATTGGTTTTCCTGCAGGAATTGACCCATATTGTTTTCATATACTTTGATTATGCGAACAATTACGCCACGTAGGTTTGTTGCGGCAAAAGGTACGATCATCGAATTTTCAGTCGGCAGAATTCCTCCCTCTCCGATAAACTCGAGAGATGGATAATTACTACGGAAACTAATTTCTTTTTTATAAAGAGAAGCGTGGGCCGCATCTCTTTTAAAGACGCGATTGCTTAGTGAGCGAATACCATCATAAATTACAACTTCTCTTTCATGGATATTTTTGTCCTGGAGCCATATTTTTAATTTGTTCCCTTCGACGGAGAAACTTACATCATTTTCCGGTTCAACTTCTACCAACCCTGTAAAATCCTGAAGTTGGTTAAGCACCCGGGTAAATATAACCTCAATGAAATTGTCATTGTCATTCACTGAGCGGATTGAATATACGTCAAAATCATGCTTTCCGGGTATTTTTATTTTAGACAAAATTTTTCTCGGATATCCAAAATCGTTTTTTTTCGTAAACAGCTCAATTTCTTTTGCCTTTTCAAAAGGCTCCCGGGTTTGAAACGTAAAATCGAAAGTTTTGGCAACATCTATTTTCTCCCATTTAATCTTTACGGGTACGTCAAACCCAATCAAATTATGAATAGTTGTACTATCAGCCCAGTCAGATAATAACAGAGATCCCTTAAATTCGTAAAGGGTATCGGGCAAGCTTTGATTATCAATATCCAGTTCATTTAGGCGGAATCCGATTTCGGGCGATATGGTCTCAAATGAAAAGGTGAATTTCCTGTTTTTTTCTTCGGTCTTAAAGAATTTGCCGATATTCCAGGTAATGGTATACTGTGTGCCCGGTTTCAACATCGGATTAGGTTGAAATACCAGCTTCTTATCATCAATGACTTCTACCTTTCCGGAGGCTTGCGGTGATATGCTAAATGCCGTTTTTAAAAACTCCGGATCTTGCTGTTCATTTGATAGCGGATCATTCAGTACCACTTCAACTGCAGTCCTTCTACTGATTATACCGGTTGTATATTCTGCTACATAGTCATTTACAGGTGGCCTTGCATCCTGCTTCTTGCTACAACCCCATACCGTGATTAAAATAAACAGGATTTGAAGGAATAAAGAAAGTTGTTTCATAATAATAGAAGTCTTACAAAATATTATATAACTTATATGATTAAATAATATATACAAAATTAAAATTACATATATTTACTGATAATTACCCCTGTTTAAATCTTAATTCGTAAGAACTTTCTCTGTTTAGAGTATTAAAAAGACGATTTCATCTTGTGAGTGATAATAATTGATGCTTAAATTTTTTCGGTTGTGAAGATTATCAAGCAATTCTGGTTTTCCTTATTCCTATTTCTGGCATCCCTTTTTTGGTTCTGTCTGCCTACCCCTTTATTTTGTGAATATCCGGCTGATATTCTTTTTTCGGCCGACTCTACGTTGTTAGGTGCTCGAATAGCCCCCGACGGTCAATGGCGTTTCCCGGAAATTGAGTGCATTCCCGAAAAAACAGAAAAAGCAATCCTTTGTTTCGAAGACAAACGTTTCTATAATCACCCGGGTGTTGATCCCCTATCGCTGGCCCGTGCTCTTTATTCCAATATAAAAGAACAAAAAGTAGTAAGCGGAGGCAGCACGATTACGATGCAGTTAATCCGTCTTTCCCGAAAAAACCGTCCCCGTACGATTTCTGAGAAATTGATAGAAGCGATTCTGGCTTTTCGGATCGAAATGACTTATTCTAAAAAAGAAATACTTGCATTGTATCTTTCGTATGCTCCTTTCGGAGGAAATACCATTGGAGTTGAGGCTGCCGCATGGCGCT
>JAVVPN010000034.1:7721-29410 GCA_036655755.1 Bacteroidales bacterium
TCCGATCTTTCATGGGCCGAAAGTGCCATGTTAGCCGTTCTTCCCAACTCTCCCTCGCTAATTCATCCCGGCAGAAACCGTTCTGCTTTGAAAAAAAAGAGGGATAACTTATTGTATAAACTTTACCGGCAAGGAGCTATCGATGAGCTTACTTATTCGTTATCGCTCGACGAGCCTATTCCCGATAAGCCTGCCTCGCTGCCTCGCTTGGCACCGCATCTGCTTAATCGTTTATCTCGGAAAGGGAGTCATGGACGTATGTATACCACAATCGACTATCAGTTGCAACGGCAGGTACAGGAAACCGCTAACCGTTACGCCATGCAATACCGATCTAATTATATCTATAATATAGCTGTTCTTGTTGCCGATATTCATACCGGCCGGGTTTTGGCTTATGTGGGTAATCCAACGCTCGATACCGATCAAGATCAGGGTAGGGAGGTCGACATGATTATGGGCGAACGTAGTACCGGCAGTCTTTTAAAGCCAATTCTATATGCCGGCATGCTCGATGCCGGACAATTACTTCCCTCTACATTAGTCCCTGATATTCCATTATATATAAATGGATTCGTGCCCAATAATTACGACCGTGAGTTTCATGGTGCAGTTCCGGCTAATGAAGCTGTCAGTCGTTCGTTGAATGTGCCGTTAGTGAGGATGTTAATGGCATATAACTGTAATCGTTTCTATCATTTGCTAAAAGACTGTGGTATGAATACGCTCTATCGATCAGCATCACATTATGGTTTATCTCTTATTTTGGGAGGAGCTGAAAGTTCTTTGTGGAATATGACCTCAATGTATGCATCTCTGGCTCGCTCCATGCAACCAGCATTAATCCCCTCCTTTACAAAATCCCCTTTTTCTTATGAGCCGCAAGTCACCGAAAAGTTATCTGGCGTCTCTGTTCCTTTATCGCGTCCTGCGTTATGGTTTGCCTTTGATGCCATGTCGCAAGTCAATCGGCCGGAAGAAGAGGCCGATTGGCAAGCTTTCAGCGGAATGAAAAAAGTAGCATGGAAAACGGGCACTAGTTATGGCGCCCGTGATGCCTGGGCAATCGGATTTACTCCCCGCCATATTGTCGGTGTATGGGTGGGCAATGCCTCTGGCGAAGGGAGAGCTGGCCTGACCGGTGTAACACATGCGGCCCCCATACTATTTGATGTATTCTCAGGATTGTCAGCTTCCGGATGGTTTGAAAAGCCCGAAGACGAAATGATAGAGTTGCCCGTCTGCAGGCAAAGCGGATTCAAAGCCGGCCCGTATTGTGATCGCGCCGATACGATACAGGTGCCCACCTCCGGAATGCAAAGTGCTCAATGCCCATATCACAAATCAATTACAATGGACGAATCCTGCTCTTATCGGGTAAATGCCGAATGTTATTCACCTTATAAGATGATTAAGCAAAACTGGTTTATATTGCCTCCTGCACAGGAGTTCTATTATCGTCGTTATAATCCCGATTACCAGCCGTTGCCTCCTGTTGCCAAGGATTGTTCCGAAACTGAAAATAAAATCGATCTGATTTATCCCACCCATAATATGCGTCTTTATTTACCGATCGGGTTTTCTGGCAAACGCGAGAAATTTGTCTTCAAGGCAGCGCATAGTCGTCCCGATGCAACGCTGTTCTGGCATATTAATGATACTTATTATGGCGAAACATCGGGCATCCATCAACTGGCTCTTTCGTTAGATGCCGGCGAATATTTGCTTACTTTGGTTGATGAAACCGGTTTGTCGCGGAAAATAAGGTTTTTTATCGTCGATAAAAATGATAAGTCATAAATATTAGCAATCATTTCGTTGCTAATATTTACATTTGTTGGCAGTAATAAATTAAATATTATATAATTATGCGCAAACTATTTGCTTTAGCAGCTCTTGGAGCTTTGGCTGCATGTACTACTACTCCCGAGTATCATATATCGGGTACAGCTTCTGCTGATCTTAACGGACAGATGATTTATTTACAGACACTTAATTCCGATGCAGAATATAAATCGATTGACAGTACTACCGTAACGGATGGGAAATTCGAATTTAAAGGAATTGCACAAGATCCTCAGTTGGGTCTGATTGCATCCGGTATCCGCCAAATCCGCCCTGTTACCCTTATTCTTGAAAAAGGAAACATCATGGCCAAATTCGATCAGGAAAATTCAGTGTCAGGAACTCCGGGCAATGATTCTTTGCAAGCATTCAATTCGCACGTAATGGAAGAATCAAAGAAAATGCAGGCAATTGTAACAGAATACAGATCGAAGAAACAGGACAACTCTTTGACTGAAGAGGAAGAAAACCGCTTAATGACTCAATATGATGCTATCGAAGCAGCATTAAACAAATATGATAGCACATTTATTGTGGCGAACAACAATAGTCTGGCCGGGACTTATGTGCTGAGTCGTTCATTGACAATGATGTCTGCGCAGGAGGTAGAGGGATTCTTGGCAAATGCTACTCCGGCATTTAAAGCTACTCCTTTGATGAAGGTTATTAATGAGTTTCTTGCCGCAGCCAAACGCAGTGAAGTTGGCGCTCAATATACCAATCTGACAATGCCAAATCTTGCCGGAGATGAAATCTCCTTATCCGACTATATCGGAAAAGGCAAATACGTATTGGTTGATTTTTGGGCATCATGGTGCGGTCCATGCCGTCGTGAAATGCCGGTAGTCGTTGAAGCGTATAAGAAATATGCCGATAAAGGATTTGAAATCGTCGGTGTGTCATTTGATGATAACCACGAAGCATGGGAAAAAGGGGTAAAAGAATTAGGAATGACATGGCCTCAAATGTCCGACCTAAAAGGCTGGAAGTGTGAAGCATCTTCAGTTTATGGGATTCGTTCTATTCCTGCAACTCTGTTGTTTGATCCGCAAGGCAAGATTATCGCTAAAAATTTACGGGGGGAAGAGTTAGACGAAACTCTGGCTAAATACCTCAAATAAATAGAATTTACCTGAGTGGGGGTGTGGCTGACACATCCCCATTTTTTATTTAATAACCTCTCTCTTCCGAACCAACACCTTGTCGATCCGAACACCATCTATATCAATAATCTCAAATTCATAATCCTCCCAGTATACCCGGTCGCCTTCATGCGGCATTCGTTCAAGCAGTTTCAATATTAATCCGCTCAATGTATTATAAGCATGATGCTCGTAAAGCTCTTCGCGATCAATATGACTCAGAAAATCATAAAACGAACACTGTCCCGCCACCACCATTGAGCCATCCTCCCGGTCGCGTATTTCAGGCTCCTCGTCTTCTTCACGCACACTCCCGATCAATACCTTTACAATGTCCTTCATCGTTACGATACCGCGTATCACTCCGAATTCATCAGTAATGATTCCGTATTTCACATGCTCGCGTTTGAGTTGTTCAAGCGCATTATACACACTTAATTTTTCAGGGAAGTATTGTATAGGCCGCAACTTGTCTTTCAGGCTGAACTCTGGGTTATCCAGTTGCCCGAATAAGTCTTTCAGATAAACCACACCCACCAGATGCTCCAGGTCATGATTTACCACCGGATATACGTTGTACATATTATCCATCACCTTTTCCTTGATACGCTGATTCGGTTCGTTGAGGTCAAGCCATACCAATTCGCGTCGATGTGTCATGATTGATCCTACATTGCGGTCGCCCAAGTTGAAAACCCGTGATACGATATCCTCTTCCACCTCCTGTACCTCGCCCGTTTCAGTACCTTCACGTACAATAGCCTTAATCTCTTCTTCCGTGACCGATGATTTAGCCACAGTATCCAATCCAAACAGTTTTACGAACAACAGCGTGCTTTTGCTCAAAGTCCATACCAGCGGAATTGAAATCGCGGCCAATAGTTTCATCGGGCGGGCCACAAAGCAAGATATCCCTTCCGCAAAAGTCATTCCTATCCGCTTAGGCAACAATTCCCCCCATACCAGCGTGAAATAGGTTACGGTAATAACAATGATCAGCTGTGCCACCTCGAACGAATCTTTTTCGGGCACTCCGATCTGTTGTAGCCATACTGCGAATCCGGGTGAAAGCTGTTGCCCTGAAAAGAGTCCGGTCAGAATTCCCACCAGGGTAATCCCGATCTGTATCGTCGATAAGAAATTGTCCATGTTCTCCGAAAGCCCTAACGCTTCTTTGGCACCTTTACTTCCATGGCGTGCGTCGGTTTCCAGCCGACTCTTCCGGGCCGATACCACCGCAATTTCCGACATCGATAAGAATCCGTTGAGAAGAATTAATAAAAAAATCAGAAGTATGTCCATCTTGTAGGTTTTGACTTTTTAATTAAACAATCCTTTCGCTAAAATGGTTATCATTAAAAAAGAAAACAATGTTTTTGGATGTAACTACACCTACTTTTGCCGAAAAAGTTTTGCATATAGCAAGAACAGCGCTCTCCGATATCGGTATTTCTCCGGGGCGTACAGATTTGTGGGAACGTCTGCTTATTTTTGCAGCCATCCTGCTGATTGCCTTTTTAATTTATCTGCTATTTAATAAAGTCCTTATTCGGCTGGTGCATTCAATCGTAAATCATACATCCAAGAATTGGGATCGGATTCTTTATAAGAATAAGTTTTTCGGCCGCTTTTTCGGGCTTATTCCTCCCATTGTAGTGCTAATCCTATTGCCACTGGCATTTTCGAACGAATATGCCAAATTACTGTTATGGCTCGAAAAAGGGATATCGATTTATGTGACCATTATTTTTTCCCGGATTCTTATTTCGCTCTTACAAACGGCATTTGATTATTATCTCTGGAAGGAAGATATTACGGCAAGCCCCTATAAAGGAGTGGTTGAAATGGGGCGCCTGGTGATCATTATCATGGCAAGCCTTACGATTATCGGAGTATTGATGAATTTCCGGATTACGCAGGTAATCACAACATTGAGTGCCTTTGCGGCAGTGCTGGTTTTGGTGTTTAAAGACACGTTGCTTGGTTTCATTGCGGGGATACAGCTGGCCGAAAATAAGATGATCCATATCGGCGACTGGATTGTCGTACCCAACACTCCTGCCAACGGTACGGTGGTCGATATTTCAATCCTGACCGTGTGCGTACAAAACTTTGACAACACCTATATCTATGTGCCCGCTTATACGCTTGTCACAAGCGCTTTCCAGAACTGGATCGGAATGTCGAAATCGGGAGTGCGCCGTATTAAAAAGGCAATCATACTTGATGTCCATACCATTTGCCGCACTACACCCGATATGTTGTCGAAAATATATGCCGATCCGCTTATTCAGCGTTATCTGACCAAAGAGGGAATATCCTCTTTCGAAGAGGATATAAAAACCGATCAGAAAGCGCTGCAAACAAATCTCGGCCTGTTCCGTATCTGGGTCACCCTTATGTTGCAGGAAGATGAAAAAGTAAGTAATGAGCCTTATCTGATAATACAAGATCTTCCATCAGACGGAGCCGGGCTTCCGTTGCAGTTGATTTTCTTCATCAATACCACCGACTGGAATCTGTATGAGAAAATTCAGTCGCGCATTTATGAGCAAATGATGAGTGTTTTGCCCGAATTCGGACTACGTCAGTTCCAGTTTAATCAATGGGTGGAAGCTCCCGAAAATCCGGTAAAGCAAAAAATTGACAGCGGCACGGCCAATCCTTCCCCCACTTCCAATCCGAAAACCAGCTGATTATAACGAGCGGTAGATTTCATGGGTCGGCAACAGAATCGACCCGAATTCATTCATGGAATTAAACAGCATTACCAGCTGAAACTCATGCACCATACATGCAGGGATATCCCGCTCTATCAACATCCCCAAATCAAGCAGTTGCGCCCGTTTCGTCCCTTTCAATAAGGGTGTGGCGGGGGTAAACCAATGGTACCCATCGAAAAAAGCCACGTTGCAGAAGGTTGTATCCGTTATCAATCCGTTGCGTACGATCAGTGCGTCCGAGCATCCCACCGCTTCCGCATGCAATTGGTTGAGTCTGTCGCGATCGGTCGATTTATAGTCATACCGAATCGTATCATCATGAATCAGCATCAAATTGCGGATTACCGGCGTGCTGTAGGGTAGGATTTCGATTTCCCCTATTTGTTCTCCATATTCTATACGGCATTTCCGAATACCGCTTTTCCCGGTAGTTGCCGAAGCTAATAGCGACGATAAGTTGGCAGGGCTTTCAATTCCGAAAAGTTCCCTGCGGGTAGTGTTCATTCGCGCTTCGTGATAAGACAGATTTTCTGCCTTACCATCACATATTTTGATGGTCTCTACAAATGGGAACATAAATTTTCTGAATTAATTCTTCATATTCACTTTGGCAATTGCTTTTCGCTGTTATGCCGCCGCCACTGCGAAAAAACAGATCCCCGTTTTTGCCCTGCTCGACAAACCGAATCAATACTCCGCTGTCGAGGTTGTTTCCGTCGAAGATACCTGCTATGCCGGTATAAAAGCCGCGTCCTGTTCCCTCTGCTTCCGCAATGATTTCGCAGGTTTTCTTTTTGGGTGCGCCGCAGATCGAGCCGGCCGGCAACATATCGTAAATTATGGTACCAAGTTTTTCGCGATAATCGCATGGTAATTCACCACACACCTCGGAGCTTACCTGTAATAATTCGCCGGTATTTGTTTTCAATCGGTCGATATACCGGTAACGGGCTACATCTACCCGGCGCGCATGTATGCTCAGGTCGTTCCGAATCAGATCGACGATTGTGGCATGTTCGGCCTGCTCTTTCGGATCATTCAGAATCCGTGTTTCGGCATCCGGCACCGAAGCGGCTATCGTGCCTTTCATCGGATAAGAGGCAATACGGCCCTCTTTGATCTGTACGAATATTTCGGGCGAAAGCGAGCAAAACTCATCTTTTACCCAAAGTTTATATTTAGCCTGTGATGCACTGAAAATCTGTAATAGGGAGAGATTCGTACGCAGCGGGGTACGACCGGTAAGATTGGTGAGAAATGAATTCCCGCTTTTTAATCCGTTGATTACGATATCGAATCCTTTGCGGTATTGTTCGGGCGATACGGGATATTTTTCCCAGATTAGTGGAGTGGGGAATTGGATGGATACGTTTTTAGAATCGGTCTGGCCGGTGGCAACGTTGGTGCGCCCGCTAAAGTCAAACAAGATATACTCCGCATCTACTTCTGCCAACGGGATAATCCTGTTTTGCTCCATCGCATAGTCAATGATGAAAAGAAAAGGTACCTGTTCTTTCCCCAGTCGGTTCATTATTTCAATCGCCTCTTTTTTTGTATAATTCTCCATCCACGCAACTTATTCTTTCGGTCGGAAACCGGTTTTGGTCTGTTCCGCAAAGATAGAATGCTCTTTGCTGTTTTTTGTAATGAAACCTCCCGAATTATCAAAATTTCAGATACTCTTTATTTTTTCCGCCCATCGCTCCGTCTCGTCACGGCCGGGGAGAGAATCAGCCACGGCCGTAAACAGAACTCCCCACGGCCGTGAAGATATAGTTTCACAGCCGTGGGGAGATAATAAGAATATCTGATATTGACAATTAGTAGCTTACCAACCGATAGAGGCTCCTCCACCGCCGCTTCGGCCACCACCGAAGCCTCCGCCACCGCCACCGAAGTTGCCTCCGCCGAATCCACGGCCACCGCCACCGCCAATGATGGCGCCTGCGGCAAGTATCGGAATCAGATAACGCACTTTCTTCGTATTGTGGCAATGTTGGCAATAATAGGTTTTTTCGCCGGTGCCTTTCGCAAAGGTAGTAGGTTCTACCAGGATTTTATCGCTTTGCAGGCCATACGATTTTGCATGACAAACCGGACATCGGTTGTATTTGGTATATTGCTTCTCGTAAGGAAATATTTTTACTTTGTTACATTTGTCGCACAACCATACATCATAATCGATCGAATTGATGCGTTCTTCCGTCTGTTCTGCCGCACTCAGATAGGCGTCCTCTTCGGCTTCGCTCAGTTTGTGCATCTTGCCTCCGCAATGGTCGCACTGCTGAGGTTTGTTGCGTAAGCGGTGTAGTTTTGTGCGCAACCACAGCGTGATGGGCAACATGGTGATCGGAAACAGAAAACAGAAAATAAGGGTGAAATCCTTGTACGACGAGATTGCACGGTATTTTGAGTAGTCCTGATCGTCATATGCGCTTTTCAGGCTGCTCTGAATAGATCCGATAAAGAATAATCCTACAAATAGCGATACAATCAGATACCAAAATAAAATGGTCTGCCAGTCTATCGGATTCTCTTTTTTTACAGGAGGTACCATCAGCTCCTTATTGGCTTCATCGGTGGTCATGTAGGTGATAAATGCACCCACTCCGTCAATCATTCCCTGATCATAATTCCCTTCCTTAAAGTATGGATACATGTATTTCATCATCAGCCGTTTGTTGATGATATCCGGTAAAATGCCTTCGAGACCATAGCCCACTTCGGTAAGCGCCTGGCGTTGGTCTTTTACAAACAGCAGCAATAAGCCGTTGTCTTTTTCTTTGCGTCCGATGCCCCATTTCTCAAACAGTGCGGTAGCAAACGTACGCGGGTCGGCTTGCCCGATCGAATTGAGGGCTACCACTACAAATTCAGAACTGTTGGTTTGCCGTAAGTGGTAAAGCATCGAATCGAGAGTGGCCACAGTGGGAGCCGACAGGATATGATCCGGGTTCGAAACAAATGCACGTGCATCTTTCAGCTGTACGTTGGGCACCGTTTCAACAGTATAGGTCTGAGCAAAAATCAGATGACACAGGCTCAGCAGACAAACGATAAGAAATGATCTCATAGAATACTATTTTTTGATTAGAGCGAAGGAAGACTCATTCCATAAATCTTCCGGTAAAGGTCGAGCGCGTAAATATCGGTCATTCCCGAAATATAATCGAGCACTGCCATGATGCGTTGATATTTGGTTGGCGCATCGGTTTCGTATTGTTTCGGAATGCGGTCGAGCAATAGCCGGGCGTATGATTTTTCCGGATTTTCAACGGCAAACAGCAGTTTGTCGAGCAAAACCGAAATGATCTGGTGACCGGCCAATTCGATATCCACCACGTCCGATGAGCGATACAGTCGCTCCCAGGCTTTTCGAGTACATGCCTGATATGCCTTTGCCGGAATATCGGCGATGAAATCAATTAGCGGCCGGTCGAGTGTTCCTTTTAATATCTCCTCTTCCTTTTCAACAAATATGCGGGCACATTCGTTGACTAATTCGCCGATTACGCACGATCGCAGGTAACCGATCTGCTCATTGACATCGGTTACGATTTCGAGCGTCTTACCGATGCGTTGCTGCCGTTCTTCCGAAAAATAGCCCAGAAACAGTTCCATCGTTTCCGCCGTAGTAAGCAGCTTGAGTTTGTGAGCATCCTCGATGTCCATGATCTGATAACAGATATCGTCGGCTGCCTCTACCAGATATACCAGCGGATGGCGGCTATACCGTTGTCCATTGGCCGGATCGCGCAAAATACCCAGTTCCTCGGCAACGCGCGCGAACGACTCTGTTTCGGCGGTAAAGAATCCGAACTTCAGTTTCTTTCCGGCCTGAGTAGAAGGGTAGGGATATTTTACGATGGATGCAAGCGTAGAGTAGGTTAGGGCGAAACCACCTTCGCGTCGCCCGTTAAACTGATGGGTCAGTAACCGGAATGCATTCGCATTCCCTTCGAAATGGGTGAGGTCTTCCCACTCCTGGCGAGCAAGATACTCTTTGGTCGATTGCCCTTTGCCTTCCGAAAAATAGGTGGCGATCGCCTTTTCTCCCGAATGTCCGAACGGCGGATTGCCTAAATCATGGGCAAGACAAGCCGCGGCTACAATCGCCCCGATCTCATCGAGCTTATGCAACCAAGGTTCTTCTTTGTATTTTTCGCGCAATATATTGGATACGTTGTTTCCCAGTGATCGCCCTACGCAGGCCACTTCGAGGCTGTGGGTAAGTCGGTTATGAACAAAGACACTTCCCGGAAGGGGGAATACCTGTGTTTTGTTTTGTAGGCGTCTGAAAGGGGAGGAGAAGATGAGGCGGTCATAATCGCGCTGAAAATCAGTGCGAGCATGCTGTCGGTTATCGTGATATTGCTCCTGCCCGAACCTTTTGGCAGACAGGAGCTTATCCCAATGCATGTGAATATTGCTGTCGGATTGATTCATGTTGTTGATCTCATGATTAATGATAACAAAAATAAGTGAAATCTATCTGTTTCCGACAGCTTTGAGGCGATTTAATCGATATAGCGTACTGCGTCCGGTGTAGAATAGGTCGTTTTCACCGCATTCTGTGAATCGAATTCGCTATCGAATGTGTTTTCGCTGATTTCTACCTGATTTACGTGTTCGAAAAAGAACGGATTTTTGTTCCAGTGGAAAGCCGGATAATCATTGTTCTGAATGATCGTATTGCGGCGGAACGTAAGTCCGTCAATCGATTTGGCATAAAGCAGCGGAGCATCGAATACCTCGAAATAGTTGTCTTCGATCACTACGTTTTGATGGAAGAATTTCTTCTGTTCCGATAGGTTCGGGATTTCAGGATAGATTGAAATCACGGCATTCGTAAACTGAAACAACATGGTAAGCGGATTGATAAACCGGTTGTTGGTGATTTGTACATCGCGGCACGCTCCGGTTTCAAACCATCCGTTACAATCGCCGGCAAGCAGAATCGCCGACCCTGATGTGTGGTCGAATAGGTTGTTGCGAACAATTACCGATCGCGGCGTGCTGAATAATGAGCCACGCGCACGGTTGTTGCGGATGATATTGTTTTCGAAGATCACTTCGGGTGTCCATGTCAGGTTTTCGATACCGCAGTTTTCATTGATGCTGTCGCTTAACGCATCTTCAAATACCAATTCGAACTCTTTGGCACCCGATACCTGTGGCTGATCAATCGGACGGATAGAGCGTACCTTGTTCTGTTTGCCAACCGTCTCCATTAAGGATGCTTCGACAAAGTTCACCTGGTCGCCCGGTTCGCCCCACATGAATCCGTAAGCCTGTCCATGCATATATTTGGCATGCACGCTGTTGGCACCGGTTCGTTTGGTGATTTTCAGGTAGGTTCCGTGTACGTTGATCGCGTCATCCATCATCCCTTCATACAATCCGTTTTTAGATAGGATCGTTCCTTTACAACCAGAGAAGTGAGTTGCGTCTGCCTGTGTGGTAAAATAACGCGGATCGTCATCCCCTTTCAAACAAACCGAAAATCCGTCGAGCGTAATGTTTTCGCTCATCTGGGCCAGAAGCCCCATCCCTTCGGCATAATGGATCTGAATATTCTGTAAGTTGGCGTCTTTATTATTCGACATGAAAATGCCCGGCGCGGGGCGGTAATAACTTCGCATTGCCACTACTGTTCCCGGATTAAGCAACGGATGATTCCATTTCGCTCTTACCTTACGGTCGCCCAAATCCTCTACGTTATCGGTTCCCGCATTTATATCGCTGGTTTGATACACCAGTCGTTTGGTATCCTCTTCAAAAGCGATTCCGATAAAAGGCTTGTAACTCCAGCTTTTACCTTTCGAAAAGAATTGTCCGTCTTTAATTTCATATTCTACCCATGGAGCCACTTCATACTCGATGATACCCTCTTTTTTATCATTCGAAAGTATTTTTACCTGCGAGATATGAGGATTGTCAAAATCGATCGAGAAGTTTTGCAGGCGTATGTTTTCACTGTTCAACACGGAAACAGGAAGCATGCGATCGTGAAATACGAATGAAGAGCCGTTCCCTTCGAGCGTAAAGTTTTTAAACCCTTCGATGGCGATACCCACATATTTGGGGTTTACCTGGTCGTGATTGGAGATATAATATTCTTTTTTCAGATCTTCTGAAGGATGAAACTTGTAAGTTCCTTTTTCAAAAAGTAATGTGATTGGTGTATCGGGATATTTTTCCCGGATATTTTCCATTGCTTTAAGCACATAAGCAGTAGCGTTTTCTTCTGTGTCGGGATAGAGTCCCCATTCTTTCAAATCAACCTGAACGGAGTTGTTGGTTGTGCATGAAAGAAAGAAAAGCCCCATGAATGCTGATGAGATGAATCCAAATGGTGTTCGCATGAAGATAGGTTTTATTTTAAATGATATGTGATGAAATCGTGTTTTAAGGGATACGGCTCAAAAATAGATAAAATATTCTTAATACAAGGAGTTCGGATAAAAACGGTCGTGCTTGCGCTTTTTTCCGTGCGATTTCGTTATTTTCGCAAGATAAAGAATTAATACAGAACATGCAGATGATGAATGTAAAGATAGTAAATCAGTCAAAACACGCTTTGCCGGCTTATGCCACGGCTCTTTCGGCAGGAATGGATATTCGCGCCAATATCGACGAACCCATCGTAATCCGTCCGCTTGAACGCGTACTGGTTCCGACCGGATTATTTATTCAGCTTCCCGAAGGATTTGAGGCTCAGATTCGTCCGCGTAGTGGATTGGCTGCGAAGCATGGTATTTCGATTCCGAACTCCCCCGGTACGATTGATGCCGATTACCGTGGCGAAATCCGTGTGATCCTGATCAATCTTTCGAACGAAGATTTTATCATTAATGATGGCGAGCGCATCTGCCAGATGGTAGTTGCTCCCTATACACAGGTGAAATGGGAAGAAACCGATTCGCTCGAAGACTCTGAGCGCGGTGCGGGTGGCTTTGGCCATACCGGCAAATAACCCGTTCCCTTTTCAATATCTACGAATAACTAACCGTTTATAGGAAACAGATGAATCGATTCAGATGGTTTAAAGTGGCTTGCGGCGCCTTGTTGCTGACCGCATGTTCAACGACTTCAAAGTTTGGCAAGAGTAATTCGCAGGATTCGCTTTCTGCGGAAGAGCGTCGGAAATTTGATTATTTCTACCAGGAGTCCCTTCGTAAAAAGGGATCGGGAGAATATGATGCCGCTTTTGACCTGATGAAGAAGGCTGTTTCCATTGATACAACCAGTGCTCCGGGCCGATACGAGTTGGCTAACTATTACCTGCAGTTGGGACGCCCGTTGGTTGCGCTCGATTATTTGCAAGGTGCTACCCGTCGTGAGCCCGACAATTATTGGTATGGCATGATGGAAGCGCACCTGTTGCAGAACCTCAACATGAGCGATCAGGCAGTGGAAACCTATAAACGGATGGGAATGATATATCCGAATAAACCGGAAATCAACTATTCGCTTGCCGATGTATATACCCAGCGCGGGGAGATACGCAATGCAATCGGAGCGCTCAATAAGCTTGAGGAGAATGTGGGGGTGATGGAGCCGGTGATCCTGGAGAAACATCGCCTTTACTTATCGCTCAAGGAGCCCGATTCGGCGTTTATGGAGGTGAAGAAGTTGGTGAAGGCTTATCCTGGTCAAATTCAATACCCGATTTTGCTGGGCGATCTGTATTTGGGCGAAGGAATGTTGCAGCAGGCTGATTCAGCCTATGAAGCAGCCGCTAAGATTGACCCTGAAAATGCCTATCTATTGGTTTCAAAAGCGGATTATCTGAATCGTATCGGCAATATCCCGGCTTCAAATCAGTTGGTAAAGAATGCGCTGGTAAATGAGAAATTGGATGTGGATACGAAAATCAAGATCCTTACCGGGTATCTATCTACGCTTTTGCAAAAGAAAGATTCGGTAGCTCTCAATGAAACCGATTCGTTATTCGCAACAGTACTCGATCAGCATCCGCAAGTAAGCGAATTACATGCGTTGTATGCCGAATTGTTACTGACTACCGAACGTTATGCACAGGCGCGTGAACAGCTGGGTTATGCGGTAGACTTTAATCCGAACGACCGGAAATTATGGTTGCAGCTGATCGGAGTGGGTATGAAGCAGGAAAATTATCAGGATATCATTGATGTGACTACGCGGGGAATGAAATACATGCCCGATATGCCGGAGCTTTACTTATATCAGGGAGTAGCTTATTCATTGCTCGACAAGCCGAAGGATGCGCTGGCTACTTATCAGCAAGGGCTGACGCATATCGATCCCAAAAACGTACAGATGATTTCTGATTTGTGGGGACAGATTGGTGATATCTACCACCGTATGGGAGAAACGCAAAAGGCGTATGATGCATACGATGAGGCGCTCAAATACAATGAGAAGAATATCGGCGTGCTCAATAACTATAGCTATTACCTGTCGGTGGAAAAAACCGATCTGGCAAAAGCGGAGCGAATGGCCGGTCAGGTGGTCAAACTTGAACCCAACAATGCCACCTATCTCGATACCTATGCCTGGATCTATTTTCAGCAGGGCAACTATATGCTAGCCAAGTTTTATATAACGAGTGCCTTGAATAAGGAGAAAAATCCGAGTTCAGAAATTCTGGAGCATTACGGCGACATCCTGTATATGAATGACGATCCCGAAGGTGCGCTCGAACAATGGAAAAAAGCATTGGAGGCGGCCAAAAGCCAAACTCCGCCGCGCGATGTGAAGGTGCTGAAAAAGAAAATTGAAACGAAGAAATACATAGCAGAATAATATTAAATTATAGATAAATGAAACCGTTACGTTTGATTGCAGTGGGTGCGGTGGCACTAAGTCTCTTTTCGGCTTGTAAAAAGAAACAAGAAGTGATTGAAAAGAGTATCTGGACAGCAGATGAAAAAGCCCGTGTAGAAACAGTCGTATCGCAGCAATTGCCATTCGAAACTTTTCAGTCGAAAGTAAATATCGGACTATCGAATGGCGATAAGTCGTTTAGCGTGAACGGAACATTCAAACTGATTCGCAATCAGCGCTTGCAGGTATCCATACAGCCTTTTCTGGGTATTGAGATGATGCGAGCCGAGTTTACGAACGACAGCGTGAAGATGCTCGACCGTATTAACAAGCGCTACGTAGCCGAATCGATCGCAGCCTATCGCGAGAGTTTACCGGTTGATATCCGATTCGAAACACTGCAAGCTTTGTTTCTTAATCAGCTTTTCGTGCCCGGAGAACCCGTATTTTCATTAAATGATTTTTCAGCATTCAAATGGCGGACCGAAAACGACGGATTGTTGATCGGGCGATTGAAAGATGATAATTGGTTCATTCTTAATTTCTTCCTGAATCCTCAGAATCTGCTTTCTCAGACTCAGGTTTCAAACCGTACCAACACGCATATCGTAGAGTGGAAATACGAGCAGTTTCAGCCATTGGCCGGTATCTCTTTCCCGATGAAATCGGCTATCACCTATCGTTCGGGTTCTACTCCGAAAATGCATATCGACCTCGCTTACTCTCGTATTGAGTTGGATAAGAAAATGAATATGCAATTTGAAATTCCCGCATCCTATAGAAAAATTGAACTTACAGACTTGGTAAAAGGTTTGATTAAATGATAAAGAAGACACTATTCATCGCGGTATGCTTTTTTTCTCTTTTGATTACTACAGCACAGACTTCAAAAAAAAGAAGTGAGTTGGAGCGTCTCAAACGCGCCACTCAGGAGATGATTGAAGAAACCAATAAGATGCTGAGCGATACTAAAAAATCGGCGCTACAGTATCTCAATCAGCTTAGTGTGTTGGGTGAAGAGATTAAAATGCGGAAATCGCTGATTTCGACATTAAATGAAGAGGTGACGCTTATCGAACGAGAGCAGGCTCGCACCAACCGCGAAATCGCACAGCTTCAGGAATCACTCAAAGAGAAAAAAGAAAAATATGCAGTTGCTATGCAGGGGCTTTATAATAAACGCTCGGGTGTAGACGATATGCTGTTTATTCTTTCCGCACAGAGCGTAGGGCAGTCTTATCGCCGGATGCGTTATCTGCAGGAATATTCCAGTTGGCGCAAAGAGCAGGCGATAGCCATTGCCGAGCAACAGGCGGACCTTACCCGCAAGCACGAAGAGCTTGATCGGAAAAAGAAAGAGCGAAATACATTGCTTGCCGAACGGCGCAACGAAACTCACTCTTTGCAACAAAAGGAGAGTACCCAGAAATCAATGGTTTCCGAGCTCGAGAAGAAGAAAAAATCGCTTCAGGCCGAATTGAAGAAACAACAACAGCAGGCCCGGGAGTTCGATCGTGAAATTCAGCGTCTTATCGAAGAGGAAGCACGCAAGGCTGCGAAACAAAAAGATTCGAAAGCCGCTACCAAAGGCGGTTATGCGATGAATAAAAAGGAGTCGGCTCTATCAGGGTCTTTTGAAAAGAATAAAGGGAAACTTCCTTACCCAATCAACGGAAGCTATATTATCGTAGGTCGTTTCGGACGTCAGCAACATTCCCGCTATGTCGAAACAATCAATAACGGAATTGACCTGCAAACCAAACCGGGAGCTGAGGCGCGTGCCGTATTCGACGGGGTGGTATCACGCGTGTTTATCGTGCCGGGATATAACAGCTCGGTAATCGTGCGTCACGGAAACTATCTCACCGTATATTCCAATCTGCGCGAAGTGTATGTAAAAGCGGGGGATACGGTAAAGACCCGCCAGTCGATCGGGAAAATATTTACCGACACCGAAAATGGCAATCTCACGAAAATGCAATTCCAGCTCTGGAAAGAGACTACAAAGCTCAATCCGGAACCATGGCTTGCCCGATAAATGAAAAACGATACAGTAACAGAATGAATACACAAGAAATAGCCCTTATCGAACTACCACGCATCATTGATCATCGCGGCAACCTGTCGGTGATAGAGGAGGGGGAGGCGATCCCTTTTCCCATATCCCGGGTATACTGGATCTATGATGTGCCGGGAGGCGAATCGCGTAGCGGACATGCGTTCAGAGAGCAGGATGAGTTTATTGTGGCGATATCCGGAAGCTTCGACGTCGTATTGCACGATGGCGAAAACGAGCGGCGTATCTCGCTCAACCGCTCTTATAAAGGGGTGTATGTGCCACGCATGACGTGGCGCCGACTCGATAATTTCTCAACCAATTCGCTATGTCTGGTATTGAGCTCTACAGCCTACGACGCTGCCGATTATATTCGTAACTTTGAATTGTTCTTAAATGAGAAACGTAGAAAATAAGCAGATGCGTTGTTCCGACTGCCATCTGATTACGCTCCCTCAGATTCATAACCGGGCCGGGAATCTTACTTCCGTCAACAACGGATCTGAGATTCCTTTCGATATTCGCCGGGTCTATTATCTGTATGACGTACCTGCCGGAGCTGAGCGAGGGGGGCATAGCCATCTCGAGCTGCAGTCGCTTTTAGTAGCGGCCAGCGGCAGTTTTGATGTAATCATCGACGATGGTCATACCCGCAAAACAATCCGCCTCGATCGTCCCAATACCGGATTGCTGATCGCGCCCGGTATCTGGCGTGAAATCGTCAATTTCTCGGGCGGATCCATCTGTATGGTATTGGCTTCAGAAAAATATGACGAATCCGACTATGTGCGCGATTATGAAGAATTTAGAGCCCTTAAAAATGAATGTAGTACGCTATAACGAATCCTATAAAGAGGAGTGGGATACTTTTGTACGCGCTTCCCGCAACGGAACGTTCCTGTTTGAACGCGAATACATGGATTACCATGCGGATCGATTCCGCGACCATTCTCTGCTTTTTTTTCAGAATAATAAGCTGAAATGCCTGCTCCCGGCCAATGAATCCGCGGATACATTGTATTCGCACCAGGGGCTGACGTATGGTGGCCTGATTGTGGCAAACGATACGTTTACCGGCGACATCGAATCTGCCTTTGATACCCTCATGTACTACCTTGGGCAAAACAACTTTCAATCCCTTATTTATAAAACGATTCCCTATATCTACTGGAAACAACCTTCGGCCGAGGATAATTATTTCTTATATCGCTTGAAGGCGAATCGTATCGCTTGTGCTTTGTCGGCGACTATTTGTCTGGCCGACCGGCTCCCTTACAGTCGCGAGCGCAAGCGGGCGGTCAGACGGGGGCGCGAGGTATCGCTACAAATTACCGAATCCGACTCTCTGGGCACTTTCTGGCGCATCATGCAAACAAATATGATGGCGCGTTTCGGCACGGCTCCAGTTCATTCCGAAGCGGAGATGGATTTGCTGAAAAAACGTTTTCCCGAGCAAATCCGTTTATTCGTTGCCCGTGAAAACGATGAGGAAGTAGCGGGAGCCCTCATTTATGTTACAGACAAAGTGATCCGCATCCAATACGGACACGCTTCCCCCCGCGGAAAAGAGATTGGTGCGCTCGACTGCCTTTACGACCATATCGCGGCCTTATTTGAACCGACCCATCATTACCTCGATTTCGGACAATGTACCGTAGAAAACGGCAATGTTTTGAATAAAGGGCTGATGCATCAAAAAGAGGGCTTTGGCGCAAGAGGCACTTTGTATGAGATTTATGAATTGAAAGTATGATCAAATATCTTGAATTAGAAAGAGTAACCCGACGCCACGAACCCGAATTGACGGAAGCGGTAAACCGGGTGATACGCTCCGGATGGTATCTGCTGGGCGAAGAGGTGGCGCGTTTCGAAGCGCGTTTTGCCGCCTATTGTGATGCCTTGGCATGTATCGGGGTAGCCAACGGGCTCGATGCCCTTTCTCTGATTTTCCGTGCTTACCTTGAGATGGGAACAATGCGTGAAGCGGATGAGGTGATCGTGCCGGCGAATACCTATATCGCCAGTATTCTGGCCATTTCAGAAAATCGCCTTACTCCCGTATTGGTTGAACCCGATTCCGAAACCTTCACCATCGATCCGGCTCGTATAGAAGCTGCCATTACTCCGCGTACCAAAGCAATCCTGGTGGTACATCTGTATGGTCAGGTATGCGATATGGATCCGATCCGTGCGATTGCCCGGAAGTATTCTTTGAAGATTGTTGAAGATTGCGCCCAGTCGCACGGGGCATGCTATAAGGGAGTGAAGTGCGGATCGTTGGGCGACGCGGCCGGATTTAGTTTCTATCCGGGCAAAAATCTCGGGGCGTTGGGTGACGGAGGCGCAGTAACCACCTCGGATAAAGAGCTCGAAACCGTAATACGGCGCTTGGCGAATTATGGAACCGAACGCAAGTATATCAATACCTACAAAGGCAAGAACTCCCGTCTGGATGAGATTCAGGCTGCCGTGCTGAGTTGCAAGCTTGAAAGGCTGGATGAGGAAACCCGTATACGCCGGCAAATCGCCGACCGTTATGGACGACTGATTACAAATCCGTCGCTCCGTTTGCCGGTCCTTAAAGAGCCACAACAACATGTGTGGCATATCTATCCCGTATTGACCCCTCACCGCGATCAGTTGCAAGCCTATTTGTTGCGCGAAGGAATCGAAACATTGATCCACTATCCGGTTCCGCCTCACAAACAGCAGGCATATGCTGAATGGAACCAGCTTTCATTTCCAATTACCGAGCGTATTCACAAAGAGATATTGAGTATTCCGCTTTATCCGGCGCTTACCGATGCCGAAACCGACCGTATCATTGAGGCGCTCAATAACTGGCGTCCTTAATGACTCTCCCAGAACTCAAGATACCGACGAGCCACACCCACCGCTTCGTGGTGTTTGCGCACATACTCCACGCTTTCCCGTTGGAGGTGCGGTATCTGTTCGGGATGCAATACCAGTTGTTCTAATTTACGGTAGATATCCTCTTCGTCGGGCAGCACGTTTACGATGGGGCGCAAGTGTTCCTCTTTCAAAACCGAGTAATTCTCAGGTTCGCCACCGCTTACGGCAACCATTCCTTTGGCCATTCCCAACAGTGCATTCATGGCCGGTGTATAGGAATAGATCTGATCGAGAATGATATCCGATGCATCGAGCATCTCTTTATATTCCGCGTACGGCACGGATACCGCCTTCCGCACATGGCATTGGTCGGGGTAATCGGCCGCGATTCGATCGAGCGCCCGCTCCATAATATCCGTCCCTTTCACATGGCTTCGCTCGCGTTGTATGCCGATAAAGAAATTAGCCTTTTCCGGTTTTTCTCCGCTCCGTTCCCGTATCAGGCTGTTGCTGACAGGCAATGGTATAAAAGTGCTCTTCTCCGGGAAGTAAGGTGCATAAGAGGCCCAGTATTCATACAGGCATCCGATAATGCCGTTGCAATCATGAGCCATATACCGGTTTACCCGCTCTTTGTCCGACCCGATCCACTCTTTAATTTCCTTCTCTGTATAAGGTGTTTGCCGTGGCTTTCCGTTTATAAAAAAGTCTGAATACCGAAACGTCTTATTTTCGATACACGTTTTTACCCAATAATAATCATTGCCGAACGCACCCAAAAATACTTTTTTGTTATGCCGGCGCAGGTATTTGTACAACCATAGATTTTTCGAAGCCTTCAGTTCAAAGAAGCACGGATTGATCAGTTGCACCACGTCGTACCCTCGGAACCGGGGCAACTTGCAGAGCACCTCTGCCAGATAGCGCACCCCGGCTGCTTTTCCGTAGTTGCGGCGTACGATGGCGATGTCGCTCGGATAGTTTTTCCAGAAATCGCCACCAGAAACCACACACACCTCATGGCCCAGTTCCCGTAATCCTTCGGCGAGGGTCCAGTGTACGTTGCTATATTCTCCTAATAATAATATCTTCATAAATCAGATCAGAATTTTTTTGTCCGGTAACGATCGAGTAACTGCAATATGCGCCGGCCCGAAACAGATTGTACGAATATACGGAAGATATGATATTTTATCCCTTCCGAGCGATATGCGGGAGGATAAAGATTCATTTGTTTTAATTGCGGCCGGTAATATTTCAGGTACTCCTCTGATGTTTTAGTCCGCATGATTTTTCGTAAAAAGTCAATTCCCAGAAAATCTATTTTACGTTGTATCGCTTCCTGCTGACTATTGGATAGAGGATATTGTTTCGAAAAGGAGAGGAGCCGGTTGGTAATTTCTAAAAAGTCATTTAATCTTTTCACCTCTTGTTTTATCGAACTATGATGTACGATCGACTCAGATCGGTAATAATAGGCGTACACCGGCCGATTGCTTACGATTACAGTTTCAGCAAACAGAAATAGCTTCGCAATAAATTCTTCATCTTCATGCAAGACTTTCTCCGGATAGGATAACTGATGTTTCTCAGCCAGTTCTTTCCGGAAAATGATCCAGTTTCCTCCCGTTAAATAATGGGATTTGATATAATCACACCCCGAAAGATATTTTCGATACTTTAGGGCAGGAAAAGTAATTTGTATAGGTTCTTTTTGATAACAGTTACGAAAATCCGTTTTTAAGATATCCGGATCATCTTGCCGTAAACAATCGACCACAGATGGTAGGCTATTTGCAAATAAATAATCGTCTCCATCCACGAAGAAGCAATATTTCCCATAAGCTAATGAAAGCGCTTTATTCCGGGCAGCCCCTAACCCTTGGTTTGTTTGGCGATAAAAACGTATTGCCGTGTTTGGATATTTCTGCAAAATCGATTCTACTGACACATCCGATCCATCATCAATCATCACGATTTCAAAATCTGTCTCATCAATATCCTGCATCAGCAAACTGTCAATGCATCTTTCGAGAAGCCACATATCCAAATTATAAACAGTAATAAGAAAAGAAATAAGCTTCATTTTATTAATTTATAAATCCAACAATGGACGCGTATTCCAAATAAGGCAAGCGGTAAATTTTTTATTTTTCGCCTGATTGGTACAGGGAGGCTTAACAATGGGAAAAGACCTGTTTTCGGCAATGGATAACGCTGTAATATTCTATGGGTATGTTTACTATTTATCCGGTTCATCCC
>JAVVPN010000035.1:0-29156 GCA_036655755.1 Bacteroidales bacterium
TGCGGATCAACTTCAATTTTTTCAATTCCCTCAGTAGCCTGCAAACTTTGCACTACCGCCAACGGCGACTCATCCGCCGTATAATCAATCGTGTACCAACGATCAAGGCCTTCACGTTTGAATCGCTTTTCGAATTTCGGATTCATCGTAAACAACGGGGTCATCCGGGTAACGTTCAACTGTCGCGACACCCGATCCAACGCCGGAGCAGCCGTCAGGTCGAGCGCATCCTTACTGTTACGAGCCTTACGGCTTGAAGCTGCTGCAGCTTGCTGTTTTATCGTTTCGTCGTTTTTAAATTTCACAACGATACGACCTTGCCGTACTCCATTTTTGTAGCCCGCATTCTGAGCCGTCAGCGTCGAGCCCCCCAATGCGAACAGACCGATAGCCAAAGTCAACGACTTGAGCCATTTCGTCCGATTATATTTCATATCTTTTTTCTCCATCTTTAAATCTTAGTTCACTTTAACGAGCTTACACTTCGGCAGTTTTGCCAACTCCTCTTCTGTCTTATCCGGAAAGCATCCGGGACCGTAAATCAATTCAATAGGCACTTCATCCACATTGATTTCATGTGTAATCGGATCGCAGTAAGCAAAACAGTATCCGGTTTCGAGCGACAAAACAACCTCGTCTTCCGTTGTAATCACACCGGTTATATCTTTCGGATCCGTAGAATCGCCATTGATCATCCACCCACTGCTCAGGCATAATACCGGATTTACAAATTCATCTTTAAGCTGTCCTACCATCTGCATCGGAATGTTTATCTGATGATAGTCGGTGGTATCGGTTACTACATGATTCGCCTCTAGACGCAGTTTTACGGCAGAAGCATCCCACTCCAAATCCGGACTGCAACCCAATCCATGCACCAGGAACTGTCCATTTTCATAACTTATCGTTACCATATAGTCGTCATATTCTGCCTGAGTATGATACGCATATTGTTTGGTGGCACGATAAGTCCCCGGCAATAAAATCGTATAGTCGATCTTTCCGGTTACGATATTTACAGGTTCGCTATAAGCCACCCCTTTGCTGTTTAAAGCATACGTACAAACCGTATATTCTTTTTCGGGCATCAACATGATTTCCTGTTTGAAGCTATGATCTAAGCCCAAAGCAGGAATCACTTTGCTTTTTCCGTTCGAATGCATCGGAGTACCGTCGGCAGCCAGATTATAGCAGACTCCGGTTTCAAGTATTTCTCCCCCGCCATTATTTATCACCGCTCCTGTTACACGCAGGGTATAACCCGAAAGTTCGGAGTCGACCGCTCCCAAAACAGGTACGCTGTCGGCTTCCTTCTGATATTGTTCGAGCGAGTCGCCCGCACAAGCTTGCAATACGATCAGAAGGAGAGCACAAATATGTTTGGTATATCTTATCATTTCTATATTAATTAATTATTAGTGGTTTGCATATCCTCTTTATTCGGATTCGGGTTCTGATCGGAAACCGAGATATATGCATTATTCTCTAATTCGCGATTTGAAATCTGGAATAAGAAATACCAGCTTCCGGCAACAACGTTAAACTGAGCTGAAGGCAGATGATTGGAGCCTGTATAAAGGCGGTTGATCCCCTTTTTCAGACGCAAATGATCAAACAATGCAAACCCTTCACCCCACAGTTCCATACGACGATTCAGATAGATCTCTTCTACCGCTACCGCCGTCTTACTCCACGACGGATCGCGTGTCGCCATATAAGGCGCAAGCACCTGTGCCGCTTTCTCGTAATTACGCATCTGCGCATACGCTTCCGCTTCAATCAGATACATTTCGGACAAACGCATATAAACGTAGTCGGCTTCCCACCCCTGCACTTTTTTAAATTTCAGGTTCGTATAATTCGGGAAAGTCGCAATCTTACCTGCATACGATCCTTTCGGGTCTTTGAATTGTTTGCGACGCGCATCCGAAGCCGAAAACTGAGCGAACAGTTTGGCATCGATTTTACGGTAACACCCCAGGTCGCCGCCATAACCGGCATCCGAAGCACACAAGAAAGATGTCAGCGTACGGTTACCGCCCAAACTTGTTTCGGCCGTAATATCCACACCCCACATCCACTCTTTATTGTATATCGAGTTGAATCCGTCATTCGCAACCTCGGCATTAGTCATCAGTACGGCCGAACTTGTTTCGCGCGCCATACGGGCATAGTCGGCAGCCGCCTGCCAGTCGTTTTTCACCAGGCAAACCCGTGCATACAATCCCGCCGCAACACTCTGATCAATCTGGATAGGCAGGTCGGATCCCTTTTTCCATCCGTCAAGCAACGCCAGCGACTTTTTAAAGTCATGGTCGATCTGTTCATAAACCCGTGCCAGCGAAGCACGCCCCAATACTTCTCCTGTTTCATTTTTTGACAGGTAGATCGGGCAGCCCGGTGCATTTTCATGTCCTACATAGGTTTGCTGAAACAGCTGGGCCAATTGTGAATAAGCATATCCGCGCAATGCATACGCCTGCCCCTGCATGGCTCTTAACTCAGCAAGATTGGTATCCACCGAGATGCGGTTAAGCACTTCGTTCGATTGCGAAATAATCGAATAATAAAAAAGCCAGATCTGATGTCCGCGCGCATGGCCGCCCCACCAGTATTCGAGCGAGTAATCGAACGTAAAAAACCCGTTACCGCGTGTATGCAGCGCGATATCGTCGGTCATCACGTCTGTAATATGATTGACAGACGGAATACCGAAGTCGCCCGGAATACCCACTACGGGGCGAATCAGACTTCCGTAAATGGCTTGCAGTTTGGCTCCGATAATCTTTACCTGCTGTTCGGGATACTTATCCTCCATCTCCTTTTCATCGTCAGAGCTGACAATACTCTGATCGGTAGCATCAAGAAATCCGGCCGTACAGGATACGGTAGCGCTTCCTAATAAGAATAATGACGCATATAAATAGTTATTCAATTTTTTCATAACGATCAAAAGTTAATATTAAACCCAAAAGAACAGGTACTTACCGCATCGTAAGTAAAGCCATTGCCCGAACCGCTGAATGAGTTGCGCGGATCGAATCCTTTACGCGCACTCAATAGATACAGGTTATCCCCTACTACATACAAGCGTATGTTCCGGATACCCAACTTCTTCAGTTGTTGCGCATCAAACGTATATCCGAGCGTTACATTCCGCAGACTCAGATAAGAGGCTTTTGTGAGGAATCGGTCGGAAGCGGCGTTCATCTCAAGAGAGCCCTCTTGCAGACGCGGCACATTGGTCGACGGGTTTTCCGGAGTCCAGCGTTGGTAGATATCCTTATGCCAGTTTACCCCGGCATCCCCACCATTCATCAGATTCTTATACTGGGTATCTTCCGCCCATCCGCCAATCTGATAAGCCAATGAAATATTCAGATCGAAATTGCGATACATCATATTCGAAGAGAAACCACCATACAGATCAGGAATGGCATCTTTGCCATATTCATACTGCCCTGCCTTGCCATAAGTTCCGTCGGCAAACTTCGTGGTCGCACTCGTACTGTTTACGATAACCGGAATCTTATTTCCGTTGCCGTCCAGTATTGCGTTTCCATCCATATCCGAGCGGAAGCCCTGGTAACGGGGCAATCCGTTCTGCGGATCAACGCCTTCATATTTATAGCCGTACCAGTTATATAATGAAACACCCTGACGCAACAGTTTTGAATTGACAACCCACTCTCCCTGGCGGTCGGCCGGCAACTCTTTCAGTTCATTCTTATAATGCGTCATATTAAGCGATACGTTCCACCGGAACGATTTGCGGGCAAAAATGTCATATGATAATTCCGCTTCGATTCCGGAGTTATACATCTTCATGGTGTTTTCCCAAAGCGTGGTTGGTTTTCCGTAAGAAGGTGGCAACGGTTTGGCGTAAAGCATATCCCATGTCTGTTTGTAGAAATACTCGATTCCCCCCGACAGGCGGTTCCACAAGCGGAACTCGGTACCGATATTAAAGTTATTGCTCTTTTCCCAGCTGATTTTCGGATTACCGCGGAAGAAATAGTCGGTTTCAGGTTGATTATCCTGCCCGCTGATTACGGCATACTGATCCAGATAAGGCAAACTGTTGCCCAGGTTATCATTCCCTTGCGTACCGAAACTCGATTTCAGTTTCAGGTCGTTTATCCACGTAAGGTCCTGCATGAACTGCTCCTGGTTTACACGCCACGAGCCGCCGACCGACCAGAAATTCCCCCAACGTACATCCGGATGGAAGCGCGATGATCCGTCACGACGGTAACTCCCCGACAAATAATATTTATCTTGCCAGTTGTATTTAAGCTGGGCGAAATACCCTTCGATCGAATAGGTGTCATAATAAGATGTCGCCCCTTTCAATGTGATTGCATTGTCTAGTTCAGGATTATCCGGAAGGTAGAAATTAGACTTCGTAGCTCCCAGATACTCATTCCGGTCCTCTTTGCTTTCATGCCCCAATAACAATTCGAAAGCATGCTCGCCAAAAGATCGGTCATAATGAAGCAATTGGTTAAAGTTGATGCTTTGCAAACGGGTTTTTACTTTCGCGCTCACACCACCCAAAGAAGCAGCCGCTCCGAAAAGCGGATTCTGAAAATCGGTCGATCCGCTATGGATATTATCATAAGACAGGTTGGTCGTAAACTTCATCCCTTTGAACAAATCGAACGAGAAATACAACTTTCCGCTCAATACATCGCGCGAAGCCTTACGGATATTCATCTCTTGCTCGGCAATGGCATTGGCATTCGATCCGAAAGGACGAATTTTACCCTCGCTCACCCCATAATCATACTGTTTGTTTCCTTTGGCATCGAGCAGGTAATCGCCCGCCTCATTCCGCATATAAATCGGATAGATCGGAGCCTGCATCAACCCTGTATAAAAGATACTGTTGGTATTGGTGCTTCCGCCCGTATTCGGAATATTCGATTCGGAAGTCGATGCGAACATATTCACACCCATCCGTGCCCACGAAGCCAGTTGCTGATCGAGTTTGATTCGCCCCGAATAACGAGTCAGATTTGATTTTGCCGTATAAGAATCGTCATACAGATACCCTAACGATACGTAGAACGTCTGTTTTTCAGTCCCCCCACTTACCGTAAAGTTGTTTTCCTGACGCAAAGCCGCCTGAAACGCCTCGTCATACCAGTTATCCTGATAAAGCAGCTGCGCATCGGCATTCAGTTTTCCGGTAAACGGATTTACCAGCGATTCATTGGCAACATTAAAGCTGTTGTATCCTCCCAATCGCGGCACCAGATTCTCCGAAGCATAGATACCCGATGTATAAGCATCTTTGCCCATGCCGTATTTTTGCTGATTACGCAATGATTCCCAGAAAAGTTCATAGTATTCTTTGCTCGATTTAAGCACATCGTAGGTACCGGGCATACGGTAGTTGACCCCCGTGCGGTTCTCAAAGCTGACATTCAATTCCCCTTTTTTACCACTCTTTGTAGCGATCAGAATCACACCGTTTGCTCCACGTGCGCCATACAATGAATTGGCGGCAGCATCTTTCAATACGCTCATCGATTCGATATCCTGCGAATTGATTGAATTGAGTGTACCTTCATAAGGTACCCCATCCACGATAATAAGCGGACTGCTCGACGCATTGATCGACCCCACTCCACGTACACGGATCGTAGCACTCGATCCCGGCTGGCCGGTTGAACTCGAAATCTGTACCCCTGCCATCGCACCTTCGAGTGCTTTCGACACCTCCGATACCTGCAGTTTCTCAATCTTCTCTTTTCCCAGATTGGCGGCAGATCCCGTGAAAGAAGATTTTTTAGCCGTTCCATACGCCACTACGATCACCTCGTCGATATCCTGAGTAGCGGTTTGCAACAATACGGTCATCCCGTTTTTAGCCTCAACTTCCTGTGTTTGCATTCCGATATACGAAATCACCAACGTTTTACTCGATTCAGGTAAGGTTAATGAGAAGGCGCCGTCATAATCGGTAATTACCCCGCTGGTAGTACCTTTTACGATTACAGACGCACCGATTACCGGTTCCTTATCTTCTGCCGAAATGACTTTCCCCCGAATAGGATTCTGAGCCAGAACATGCTGTACGATTAGAAAACCAGTAATGAAAAAGAATAGCTTTCTTTTCATAAATGGTTGATTAAACAAAATTTAAAGTATTAATAAGTGTAGATAAACATAATGAATCCCGACTCTTTGCAATAGAATCGAAAACAGACAAATAGCTCCGATTAATTATCGGAGAAAATAATTACGGTAAATAGAAAAGTTAGGTTATAAGGAGTAATACCGAATTAACAGAATAAAATAGTGAGTACTCCTACTGAGTACTTTTAGCTTGGTTTTTTAATAATAAGACAATAAATATCCTGATAATTCATAATTGCGCGTGTGTAGATTTTTCAAAAGACAAAATTAACTCTTCTGAAATAAATTTCAAGCTTTATCGATATTTTATTTAAAAAAATATTATTATAACAGCATATATGCATAAAAAGTGAAACAATATGTAACATTTAGTTTCATAAAGTTATTGGTTATGTTAATAAACACAAGTTAAAAAGATGGTATGATTTGCTTAAAAGGGATACTCTTTGATGGGTGGGAATGGAATCTGAAGTTGTTGTTCGGGCTCGCTTTTGCGAGCAGGGAGTGAGATGGAGATACCCAGCAGACGAATAGACTTATCCTCCCAGTCGAAATCTTCCATCAAACGATAAAAATAGGGGCGCATCGCCTCTACATCGGCCAATTCACCGGCTACGGTACAAGAACGGTTACGGATTGTAAAATCATTAAACTTCACTTTAAGTGTCAGCGTACGCCCACCCTCAAAGGCGGCTCGCTCTATGCGCGATTGCAACCGGGGCAACAGGGTATCAATGGCATCCAGCGCTTCCTCAAGCGTAGTCAGATCCTCATCATAGGTGTGCTCACATCCTACTGATTTACGTATCCACTCCGGCTCTACCGGCCGATAATCGATTCCCATGGCAAAATTACGGTACACAGTCCCCATTTTCCCAAAATGACGAATCAGGAAAGGGAGCGGGCAGGCACGCAGTTCGGCCCCGGTATGAATACCCAGTTCATGCATCTTCGCCGCAGTCACCTTACCCACTCCCCAAAACGATTCGATGGGCAGACGGGCTATAAAATCGAGCGCCACCGCGGGGTGAATGGTACACAGCCCGTCGGGCTTACGGTAATCGGAGGCGATTTTCGCAAGAAACTTATTATAAGAAATACCGGCAGAAGCAACCAGCCCCAATTCGGAAAAAATACGTTGCTTAATCTCTTTGGCAATATCCACGGCCAGCGGAATATGCTTTTTATTTTCGGTTACATCCAGAAAAGCCTCATCCAGCGAGAGTGGCTCAATCAGGTCGGTGTAATCGCTGAATATATCGTGAATCTGAGAAGATACCTCTTTATATACCCCCATCCGCCCGGGGGTAAATATAACGAACGGACACAACTGCTTCGCCTTGAACGACGACATGGCGGAGCGGATGCCATATCTACGCGCTTCGTAACTGGCCGCCGCCACTACGCCGCGCCGTTCGGGATTGCCCACGACAAGGGGCTTCCCCCTGAATTCGGGGAAATCACGTTGTTCGACAGATGCGTAAAAAGCATCCATATCAATATGTATGATTTTACGTTCTGTCATAGCTAAAGAATCGTTATTACGTATTGATTATTTTTTGAGCTTTAAAACATTTTGCACGAATTCATACAAATATGCCGCGGTATCCTCCATCCCTAATACGGACGAATCGATTGACAAATGATAGGAAGCCGCTTTTCCCCATACCTTATCGGTATAGAAATTATAAAATTTAGCGCGCGAACGGTCATGTTTGCCCATTACTGATTCCGCCTCATCCAGATCGACCGCCAACCGTTGAGCGATCTGTTGTTTTCTGAACTCCTCGGGCGCATGAATAAACAAGTTGATGCAGTGGGGATGATTGCGCAGGATATAGTCGGCGCTACGCCCAACGATCACACACGATTTTTCTTTCGCCAGACTCAGAATTACATTGGATTGAAGCACATAGAAATTACCGTTACTCAATACACTTTCATTTCCGAAACTGCCCAATAACGCATAGTCGAGCAGATTGGGAGCTTTCTCATCGGCCCGCTCCAGGAAATCACAACTTACGCCACTGCGACGGGAAGCCTCTTCAATCAACTCTTTATCGTAAAAGGAGATATTGAGCATTTTTGCCAATTGCTGGCCGATCTGCCGTCCTCCACTTCCGTATTCACGCCCGATAGTTATTACAAATAGGTTACCCATGATAAAAGAGTTATTATGATTAGATTATACAAAGATAGATATCTCTTCTGAAAAGAATAGCTTCTGAATTATTTATCACGTCGGTATATCGCATCAAATTCAACCCTCTTCTATGAATTATCGCCGGCGAAGAATCCGGATGCCGTTCGCGGGGAATTTACTGTCGGTTCGGGAGCAACCCGAAAGTTGTTCGCGAACGGCGTTTGGGTTCTTCGGGAGCGGCAGTCGGGTTGCCCGCGGACGGCATTCGGATTCTTCGCGAGCCAACAGTAAAGGAGGGGTGAGCGCAGCGCGCCACTATACCGACACAAATTCCTGCGTAATGCTTTGAAAACAGATTATCATCGGTATAAATAATCAGAAAAATACCAATTGAATGCAATTTGTATTTTAAAACCAAAGCATTTGGTTATCTTTGCATGGTTTTTCAACAGGAAACCAATTTGCAAAATGAATAATCGCAAACTTATGCAGCCTTTATTCAAATTTTGTTCGAAGCTGCAACTCCTCTAAAAGGGGCTGCTTTTTTTGTAACATCATCTTTACATATATATATCCATGCAAAAGGAAAGACCTGTTTCTTTAATTCTCGATAACGGGACTGTTTTCTACGGAAAAAGTTTTGGTTACGAGCAGCCGACCAACGGCGAAGTGGTGTTCAGCACCGCAATGGTCGGTTATCCCGAGAGTTTGACTGACCCTTCTTACTCAGGACAGATTCTTGTTGTTACTTTTCCCCTTGTCGGTAATTATGGCGTTCCTGCCGGAGATTTTGAAACCGACGGCCTCTCCTCTTTCTACGAATCCGAAAAAATCCATGCACGTGCCATCATCGTTTCCGACTATTCTTTCGAGCATAGCCACTGGAACGCAACCAAAAGCCTCAGCGAATGGCTGAAGGAAGAAAAGGTTGCCGGTATCTACGGTATCGATACCCGCGAGCTGACAAAAATCCTGCGTGAATCGGGTGCGATGAAAGGAAAGATCGTTTTCGAAAATGAAGATGAGATTGAGTTTGAAGATCCGAACCTGCAGAACCAGGTAGCTATCGTTAGCTGCACCGAGGTGATCCGCTATGGTAAAGGAGAGAAAAAAGTGGTATTGGTAGATTGTGGAGTAAAACACAACATCATCCGCTGTTTATTGAAACGCAATGTGGAAGTGATCCGCGTTCCGTGGGATTACGATTTCAATACACTGGAATTTGACGGACTATTCATTTCAAACGGCCCGGGCGACCCGAACCTTTGCGATGTTACCGTTAAGAATATTCAGAAAGCGATGGAAACAGGCAAGCCGATCTTCGGTATCTGTATGGGTAACCAGTTGCTTTCGCGTGCTGCCGGCGCTTCGGTTTACAAACTGAAATACGGACACCGTTCGCACAATCAGCCGGTACGCATGGTTGGTACCAACCGCTGTTTCATTACCTCACAGAATCACGGCTATGCTGTAGATAACGCAACCCTTCCTGCAGATTGGGAACCGTTGTTTATCAATATGAATGACGACACCAACGAAGGTATCCGTCATAAATCGAAACCTTTCTTCTCGGCTCAGTTCCATCCGGAAGCCGCTTCGGGTCCTACCGACACTGATTTCTTATTCGACGAATTTGTGAACCTTCTTTAATAAGCAACTATAGATATGATCAACGATAAAATTAAGAAAGTGCTGATTCTGGGCTCAGGTGCCCTGAAAATTGGTGAGGCCGGTGAGTTCGACTACTCCGGATCTCAGGCATTGAAGGCTTTGAAGGAAGAAGGTATCGAAACGATCCTGATCAATCCGAATATTGCGACCGTACAGACTTCTGAAGGGGTGGCGGACAAGATCTATTTCTTGCCGGTGACTCCTTTTTTTGTGGAAAAAGTAATCAAAAAAGAGCAGCCTCAGGGTATTTTGCTTGCTTTCGGGGGCCAAACGGCACTCAATTGCGGGGTGAAACTATACGAATCGGGCATTCTTGAAAAATATAACGTTCAGGTACTGGGTACACCGGTACAGGCGATCATGGACACGGAAGACCGTGAACTGTTCGTGAAAAAACTGGACGAAATCAATGTAAAAACCATCAAATCGGAAGCGGTTGATTCGGTGGCGGGCGCGCGCAAAGCGGCTGCCGAGCTGGGTTATCCGGTAATTATCCGTGCGGCTTACGCATTGGGCGGTTTGGGTTCGGGATTCTGCGACAATGAAGCGGAACTGAACGTGCTGGCTGAGAAAGCGCTTGCCTTCTCGCCTCAGCTATTGGTTGAAAAATCATTGAAAGGCTGGAAAGAGGTGGAATACGAAGTGGTACGCGACCGTTTCGACAACTGTATCACCGTATGTAATATGGAGAACTTCGACCCGCTTGGTATCCATACCGGCGAATCGATCGTAGTAGCTCCTTCGCAGACGCTTACAAATGCCGAATACCACAAACTACGCGAACTGGCTATCCGCATCATCCGCCACATCGGTATCGTGGGTGAATGTAACGTACAGTATGCGTTCGACCCTTATTCTGAAGATTACCGTGTAATCGAGGTGAACGCCCGCCTATCGCGCTCTTCGGCTCTTGCATCGAAAGCTACCGGTTATCCGTTGGCATTCGTGGCTGCTAAACTTGGTTTGGGCTACGGATTGTTCGACTTGAAAAACTCGGTAACGAAAACAACGTCAGCGTTCTTCGAACCGGCACTCGACTACATCGTATGTAAACTGCCACGTTGGGACTTGGGTAAATTCCAGGGAGTAGACCGCGAGCTGGGCTCATCGATGAAATCGGTAGGTGAAGTGATGGCAATCGGCCGTACCTTCGAAGAGGCTATCCAGAAAGGTCTGCGTATGATCGGTCAGGGTATGCACGGTTTCGTGGGTAACAAAGAGCTGAAAATCGCGGATATCGACAAAGCGCTTCGCGAACCAACCGACAAACGTATCTTCGTAATCTCGAAAGCGTTCCGTCAGGGATACACCATCGACCAGATCCACGATCTGACTAAAATCGACCGTTGGTTCCTACAGAAACTTCACAATATCATGGCTACGGCCAATGAGCTGGAAGCATTCGACCAGATCGAATCGGTTCCGGTTGATTTGCTTCGCAAGTCGAAACAACAGGGATTCTCTGACTTCCAGATCGGACGCTCTGTTTTGAAAGAAAAAATGGATGAACCGGAACAGACTATCCTGGACGTTCGCGCCATCCGTAAAGAAAACGGCATCTTGCCGGTTGTAAAACAGATCGATACGTTGGCTGCCGAATATCCGGCGCAAACCAACTACCTGTATCTGACTTACAACGGTACGCACAACGACGTGCAGTATACGGGCGACCACCGCTCGGTAGTGGTGCTCGGTTCGGGTGCTTACCGTATCGGATCGTCGGTTGAGTTCGACTGGTGTTCGGTTAACGCCTTGATGACAGCGCGCAAAGAGGGATACCGCTCGGTAATGATCAACTACAATCCGGAAACCGTATCGACCGACTACGATATGTGCGACCGCCTTTACTTCGACGAATTGACATTCGAACGTGTGATGGATATCATGGACCTTGAAAATCCGCACGGGGTGATCCTTTCGGTGGGTGGACAGATTCCGAATAACCTGGCAATGCGTTTGGATGAACAACACATTCCAATCTTGGGTACACAGGCAAGTTATATCGACAATGCGGAAGACCGTCACAAATTCTCTTCGATGCTCGACCGTATCGGTGTTGACCAGCCACGCTGGAAAGAGCTTTCGTCGATGGAAGATGTGGATGCTTTCATTCAGGAAGTAGGCTTCCCGGTATTGGTTCGTCCGTCGTATGTACTTTCGGGAGCTGCGATGAACGTTTGTTCAAATCAGCAAGAGTTGGTACAGTTCCTTGAGCTGGCAGCCAACGTATCGAAAAAACATCCGGTAGTGATCTCTCAGTTTATCGAGGGTGCGAAAGAGGTGGAAGTGGATGCGGTAGCCGACAACGGTGAAATCGTAATGTATGCCATCAGCGAGCACATCGAGTTTGCGGGTGTTCACTCGGGCGACGCTACGATTCAGTTCCCTCCGCAGAAACTGTATGTAGAAACAGTGCGCCGCGTGAAAAAAGTAGCGCGTCAGATTGCGAAAGAGCTTAACATCACAGGGCCGTTCAATATTCAGTTCCTTGCCAAAGAGAACGATATCAAGGTGATCGAGTGTAACTTGCGTGCATCACGCTCGTTCCCATTCGTATCGAAGGTATTGAAGATCAACTTTATCGAGCTGGCTACGAAAATCATGCTGGGAGCTCCTTACGAGAAACCAAGCAAAAATGAATTCGACCTGGATTACGTAGGTATCAAGGCTTCGCAGTTCTCATTCTCTCGTTTGCAGAAAGCCGACCCGGTTTTGGGTGTGGATATGGCATCGACCGGGGAGGTAGGTTGTTTGGGCGACGATACTGCAGAAGCTGTTCTGACAGCGATGCTTTCGGTTGGACACCGCATCCCGAAAAAGAACATTCTGATCTCTTCGGGTAACGCGAAACAGAAAATCACATTGCTCGACTCGGCGAAACTGCTTCACTCAAAAGGATACAACCTGTTTGCTACGGGTGGTACTTACCGCTTCCTGACCGAAAACAACGTGCCTTGTACGCGTGTTTACTGGCCGAGCGAAGAGGAACAGCCACAGGCGTTGCACATGCTTCATAACAAAGAGATCGATATGGTGATCAACATCCCGAAAAACCTTACTTCGGGCGAGTTGAGCAACGGCTATAAAATCCGTCGCGCCGCTATCGACTTCAATGTTCCGTTGCTGACAAATGCCCGTCTTGCGGCAGCGTTTATCAACGCGTTCTGCACGATCGACATCGATGATATCAAAATCAAAAGCTGGGACGAATACAAATAATCGCTCCTCGCTTGATTGAATAAAATCAAAGCCGCCCTTTTCGGAAATTCCGGAAAGGGCGGCTTTTTGTATTTATGAAAACAGATTACAACTTCTGATTATTCTTCAAATAGGATATCATTGTAAAAAACTCTCCTAATTCATCTTTATTTTCATCCAAATGAAATTCAAGTTCTGCATCCAGGAGCTCAAGGTCATCTCCCAAATCGTATAGAAAGTAATCAATTAATGATTTACGTTTTTTATTCAGTAAAGCTGAGTCAAGATGAAGTGTTAAGATTGTTTCAGTTGCCTTTTTATCATCAGGCTGCCTACTTTTTATTTCCCCATCTAAGGTATAGGCAAAATAACTATCACAATTTTCTTCCGATGGATCGATCAAATCATCTGAATAATAGTTGCCTTTGCGATGTCCGCAATGCTCATCCTCATCATGAGTGGGACGTATTATACAAGAAGCATGCAGATTTTCATAAGCTAACTGAAGTTCGGGAAAACGAGTCTGATCTTTAGGCTTAAAATGCTCTATATGGCTCTCCTCCGCAATTATCCGACATTCACAATAACAGCATATATGCTTTTGTTCTTTAATCAAAGCCTCTTTGAGCTCCTGTTTTTCATCTCCCTTTAATTTATTGTAATCGGCACCCGGATTCTCCTCTTTCCATTTTACGAAACTTTCAGGCTCCGGAAGCTTTATAATTTGCTTCATGCCTTACACCTCCTTGATTTAAGCTCCATAAGTTTTCTGATTCGAACCAATTCAGGTTGCTGAGGAGAAAGAGTTTGTAAGTCATTGTAGAGTTTGTCGCACTCTGCTTGGTTATTTTCGCCAAGCGCTTTATAAATATCCGAGATTAATTCTTCGATCTTACGAGGCAACTCATGCTCTAGCTCCATAATATCTTTAACGATGACAGAGAGCGGCAAGCCATGTCCCATTGCGCTTTCCACAACTTTTACACTACCATCCTCTTCGTTTAAAACACGCAGGCATTTCGTCTCTACATTCGTGACAACGAGAGGAGAATGCGTAGTAACGATGAATTGGATATTTGGAAACACCTGAGTCAGACGTGGAGCAATGTCGCTTTGCCATTTCGGATGAAGATGCAGGTCAAGTTCATCAATCAAAACTATTCCGTTTCCTTTCAAGGGATCCTCCAATACAGGATTCGCCAGAATTAATTTTCTGCATAAATCTCCCACAAGAGCAATATATATTTTCTCTCCGTCGGATAACTGATCAATTCGTAACTTAAGCCCATTCTTCTGTACCACCATCTGAAGCGGGTGTCTGTTTACCCGGATATCGGTGTATTCGGGCATAAATATTTGTAAGGCTCTTTTTACAGCAGAAAGTTCTCGGTCGGGTTGAAAAGATTGATCCTTTTCTGTTTCTGATAGATTACTGTAGGCTCTGAAATTTTCATTCTCAATATCTTCCTGATTTCGGAACCATTCAAAAAAAGTACGGAAACTCGCGTCGCCATTCAATGAATCATTATAGGTTTCGAATAAATCAAAAATATGTTCTTTTTTTATTCGTAACGGAATATCTAAAACTGCACGTCTGACCCCATAATGAACAAAAACCGGTATCGATGTTTTTTGCTCAGTCCGTTCAATCTCCTCTCGAATAGCCAGGGTGTAATGATTTAAATCGTCAAGAACAACCGACGTCGACTTTGCTGTTCCTTTCTTCGATTTGTTCGGAACAACCAACCGATCTATACAGTCGAATTCGGCAGCCAAAGCTCCTGATTTTTCATTATTATATAGTTCGTCGGGGCGAATGTGTAATCCTTGTCCTCTTTGATTTTTAATACGAGCCACAATCCAACTCAAACAGATTGAAATACCGTCAAGTATAGAGGATTTTCCAGATCCATTTGTTCCGATAATGATAGTCAAATTCTCATCAAAGGTAATTTCTGTATTCTTATGCCCTCGATAATTTTCAAGCTTCAATCTTTTTATAATCATATTTAAACTCTATTTTATTCAAAGATAGATATTTCTATCGAAAAGAAGGGCGAACATAATTCAATACAACATGAATTATGTTCGCCCTTTATCCGGGAATAAGATCCCTTATCGTTTTTCTGTACAGGTAATAGATTGAGAGCCGAAAGCGGGAATCGAACCCGCGACCTTTGCATTACGAATGCAGTGCTCTACCGACTGAGCTATTGCGGCAACCAAAGGAATATTTTCCTTTACGACAAAAGTGTAAAATTTAATTCAGATTTGAAAGCAAAACTTTAAAATAGTTATCTATTTAACATTACTGAATTTAGTCTATACGCACCCGTGCAAATACAGGGAAATGATCTGACGGATAACGCATTTCTTTTGAGTCAGTTAAAACAGCATATTTGCTGACCGATACGGGATCATTCACGAAAATATAGTCGATTCGAGCTTCGGGAATGCGATTCCATCGGAAAGCATTAAATGTGCCTTCCGGACCATAAGGATCTGTTTCTGAAACGGAAGCCGCATCTTTAAGTTTATCCGAAAGTACCCGGTAAGCATCTGAAGTTGGCACCGAATTCAGATCGCCTACAAAAATAGCAGGCAGTCCGTTTCCTATTTTGTTAATTTTATCAATCATCATCTCTGCTGATTTTAATTGTGCAACCGCTCCTTCATGATCGAAATGTGCCGAAAAGAAGATCAGCTCTTTACCCGAACTCTTTTCTTTGAGTTTTACCCACGAGCATATCCGGTTGCAGCACGTAGCATCCCACCCTTTCGATGGTACATCGGGGGTTTCGCTAAACCAGAAATCGCCCTTATCGAGCGCAGTGAAACGATCATTCCGATAAAAGACAGCCGAATGCTCGCCCGCCCGTTCGCCGTCGTCGCGGCCTTTTCCGGCATATGAAAATTCAGTCATGGTAGCCAGAAAATCCATCTGCTCGGGTAACGCCTCTTGCACGCCGAATACTTCGAATTCATGAAACCGGATCAGATCTTTTACCTGCTGCGCCCTGTAAGGCCATGCATTCAAACTGTCTGACATCGTATTCAAGCGCAAGTTGAATGATGCCACATTCAATTCTACCGGCTCTTTCGGGGTACTACATGCAATCAGCCCGGCACTCACTACCGCACCCATCATCCATTTTCTCATAGTTCTATATATAAATAATTGATTAGAATTTTACGATTTTAGCAGCCCATCCTCCTCCGGGAGCCATATTTACGTCCAGCTGCCGGTTGGCAGGCAATGTGATAATCTCTTTTACATAGTCGGATCCGGAACGAAGCGCGTTCACCCCGTCTTTAAAAATCACCACCCGGTAGTTACCCGGATCCAGAAAGGACAGATCGAGATGAAGCGTACGGTTATCCCAGTTATTCAACGCCCCGACATACCAGGTAGATCCCTTGCGGCGCGCCACCGAAACATATTTGGCTATTTCGCCCGGCAATGTACGCGTTTCATCCCACACGGTAGGAATCCCTGCTATAAATTCGGTACATTCAGGTTCTTTTTCGTAACTGGTTGGCGCGTCACACATCATATTGAGAGGAGATTCGAATACCACATACGTGGCCAACTGACGGCAACGGGAGCCCTGACTCATCGGCTTATCATTAATCGGCTGATAACAATATCTACCACCGTTGCGCATCGCTCCTTGAGTATAATCGACACTGCCGGCTACCATACGGATAAAAGGAAAAGTTACATCATAAGTTACCTGGTCATAGTCACGTGGTTTCCACTTCAACTGCTCCAACCCATTGACGCCTTCAAAATTGATTACGTTAGGATAGGTACGCTGCAATCCGAACGGTTTACAACATCCGTGAAAGTCTATCAGCATCCGGTTGTCCGCACAAATCCGCGCAGCTTCCCACATGAAATTAATCATCGGCTGGTCATCCCGGTCGAGAAAGTCTATTTTAAAGCCCTTGATTCCCATATCGGAGTAATGGCGGGTTACCTGCTCCATATCGCGCATATACGCCCAATATCCGGCCCATAAAATCAGGTCAACATTCCGCTGTTTCGCATAATTTACCAATGCGGGCAAATCGATATCAGGTACCACCTGCATCAGGTCGGCCTCCAGATTTACTGCCCAACCTTCATCCAGAATCACATATTCAATTCCGTTGCGCGAAGCAAAATCAATATAATATTCGTAGGTCCGGTTATTCACCCCGGTAACAAAATCCACTCCTGTCAGATTCCATGCGTTCCACCAATCCCATGCCACTTTTCCGGGACGGATCCACTCTTGGTTTTTTATTTTGGAAGGTGCTGCCAAAAGATAGGCAAGATCGTTATTCAACAGCTCCTCATCGCGGTCGGTTACAGCAAAAATACGCCATGGATAATCTCTTTTGCCGGATGTGCGGGCAATATAATCGTGTCGTTCCTTCACAATTCCCTGCAACTTATTATGACCGCCCTGCTCAATAACACGCGGAGCGGGAGCATGATGCCCACTCATGTTAAATTGATTGGCACCACCCAGTAAGAACATGCCGGGATAATCGTTCAAATCGGTTTCGAGCACACAGATATTTTTACCTGCAGGTGTCTTGGCCAGGAAAGGCAGAAAAATTAAGCGGGTAGAATCTAAATTTGGAAGCGCCTGTATGTCATAAGTATTTTCAAACGAGTTAAAATACTGGGCTTCGATCGGATCGCCCGGTTGCCGGTTTGTATACGCCGCATATCCTACCGTGTTTGCCGGGAATTTATAATCTGCAACCTCTTCCTCTACAATCACCGAATCATTCAGGTTGGTCATAAACCGATAGGCCACCCCATCGTCAAAACAACGCACGGCTAACGAATAGTCTCCCTTAAAACGGAATATCATTTCATTGCCCGATTTACGGATCACGTTTTTTTTATAAACAGGGGTATTTACCTCTTCCGTAAAAGACTTTTGTTTCACATCGCGCACATCCGAGCGAACGAATGCATCACGATCTTTTATCCGCAGCCCGATTTCAGAAGGGATCAGTATCTCCTCATCGCCCGCGCTGATCGATAAGAGTAAGCGATCGCCGGTTGTAATTTCGGTTTTCAGTTTTTGATTGGGAGAATGCAAAGTGTATTTTTTCTGCGCCACCAGTGTAACAGGTAACAGGCAGAGAACGAGAAAGGTTGCTTTGGTATTCATGGCTCGTTTTTATGGTTAATAGATTAAACAAATATAACATATTTACCATATACATATAAATGAAAAAGCCCCAATTCGACCGGATGGTCAAATTGGGGAAAATCTCTATCTAATACCTTACAGGTTATTAATAACGATCGCTTCTTGAGTTGTCATTGCTTCTTGGACGGCCACCACCGAATCCACCGCGGTTTCCACCACCGTTGAATCCGCCACGGTTTCCACCACCGAAGTTAGAACGAGGACGTTCTTCGCGTGGACGAGCTTCAGTAACGCTGATCACTTTGTTATCGTAAGATGCACCGTTAAGTTCTGTAAGAGCACGTTTAGCCTGTTCTTCGTCTGCTAGTTCTACGAAACCAAAACCTCTTGATTTACCTGTTTCGCGGTCCATAATTACTTTGGCTGATTTAACTTCGCCATACTCTTCGAAAAGTTCTCTTAGGTCGGCATCATTGATAGCCCATGATAAGTTACCGATGAAAATGTTCATTGATCTTAAAATTTAGTTGAATTAATATTGTTCGTTTGAATAGAGTAAGTAGGACTAAGTTAAAGCTGTACTGAGTATTAATTCGCCTAAATTAGGGTTAGGATCATGAACCGTCGATACAATTCTTTTTCTGACGAGCTGCCGTCTTTCAAACTTTTATCAAAGATACGCTTTATTCTGAAGCAAAACTCTTTTTGCATAATTATTATCAGCCAAATAATGTTATTATTTAAAAAGGTTAGATATATTCATTCCCTATGGTATCCAATCGCCTTAAATAACCGTAAATACGGCTATTTCGCCTCTCAGAAAATTCATTCAGATAAGATTATTTTGGGTGCGATTTGAAGAAAACTCCTGAAAACCAACTTATTTTATCTGGACTTAGAAAACAGAACACAAAGGCGCTCGAACTCCCCTTCAAAATTGGGGGTGAACACTCCCTTCGCCAAATTGGCACGAATCTCCTCAATAGGCCAGAAACGCCCTTCGTCAATTTCAACCGGGTCGGATTGGAAAGGGCCTTCGGCGTATATGGAATAGGTATTGACCAACTCTTTCTCTATTTCCGATTCGAAAGGATAGCTAAAGAGCCATTCGGGACGGATATCAGTGAGCCCCAACTCTTCATTCGCTTCACGCAGGAGCGCCTCATAAATCGATTCGCCAAAATCAATATGGCCTCCTACGGCCGTATCCCATTTGCCGGGCTGTATATCCTTGCTCATCGAGCGTTTTTGGAGATACAGCTCGCCTTTTTTATTAAAGATGTGCAGATGAACTACCGGATGAAGCGGTTTCGAGCCGTTATGGCAGATTGCGCGGGGCAGGCACCCCGTAACTATCCCTTCGGGAGTAACGATCGGGAAATATTCGGCACCGTCGGCCGGGCAGTGAAGATGAGAGGGATATGTGAGTTGCATAGAAATCAATTCAATATTGTTAGTATGTTACGTATATCAAAAAAACAGTCCAAATTAAGTATATTTGTTTGGATTTCGGAACCATACTGCTGTCACAAATTTTATGGGAAGATTTCTCATTAATAGATTCATAACAGGAAAAGAATTATTTATGAATAAAAACTATCAGCTCCCATTGTTGCCATTACCCTATGATTTAGAAACCAAGCTTATACTAAAACAACTAAATCAGGCTAACAAGAAATTGGCAGAATTAAAAGGTGTAGCACGAACTATCCCAAATGAAAATATTTTAATAAGCACTCTTACATTGCAAGAAGCTAAAGATAGTTCTGAAGTTGAAAATATTATAACTACTCAGGACGATCTTTACAAGGCCGACTTAGGGATAAAAGAAAATCTTATAAATGCTTCTACAAGAGGTTCTTAGCTATCGCGAAGCTATTCAAGAAGGTTTTGCCTTAGTACGCCAAAACAAATTGCTCACCAACAATATTATCAAGCAGATACAAGCTAAATTAGAACATAACAAAGCCGGCTTTCGCTCTGTGCCGGGAACTGCTTTAAAACGGAATAATGGAGAAATCGTTTATACACCACCTCAAGACAATAAAACGATTGAAACATTTATGAGCAACTTAGAACAATATATTAATAATGAAGGGGTGTGTGAATATGACCCATTAATAAAAATGGCTATTATTCATCATCAATTTGAGAGTATACATCCTTTTTATGATGGGAATGGTAGGACAGGACGAATTATAAATATCCTTTACCTATTTGTAAATGACTTATTGGAACTGCCTATATTATATTTGAGCCGCTATATTACTCATAATAAAATACTCTATTATCAATTAATCCAAGCTATTCGTGATAAGGATGGTGACAATTCTAAAGAGTGGGAAGAATGGATATTGTTTATGCTAAAAGGAGTAGAAGAAACAGCTAATGAAACAATCCGCTTAGTAAAAGGAATCGGTATCCTAATGAATAAATACAAGAAAATTCTACGACCTTTATTCGACAAACAATATAAACATGAACTTCTTAATAACTTATTTTTCCATCCCTATACGAAAATCGAATTTATGGAACGGGATATGATGGTGCAACGAAAAACAGCTGCAAAATATTTAGAAATGATTGTCGAAACCGGACTGTTGGTCAAAATAAAAAAAGGGCGGGAAAATTTCTACATTAATCAAGAACTAATGGAATTGTTTGCAAATCATTCTGATACTGAAACATCTTTATCTAACATTGAATCGGTCATAGTGTGAAAAGAAAAGCTGATATCCGGGTACATGTTTGTATGAATATGTACCCGGATATTAGCTTTTGGGTACATGTTTCTATGAATATGTACCCGGATATTAGCTTTTGGGTACATATCAATTTTCGAGATTAAGCGCCATGATGTAATCGTTCATAAAATAACCGTTGCCGATGGCAAAATCGCCTTGGGCTACGATTTCGAATCCCATCCGCTCGTAAAAACGAAGCGCCTTGTTCTGGCGGTTTACATTGAGCTCGATGCGGCATGGCAATGTATTGAGCGAATGTACATAAGAAATTCCCTTTTCGATCAGTGCGCGCCCGATACCTTTGCCCTGAAAGCGGGGCGATACATATATTTTCTGAAAATGAAACAGATCGGTGTGCTGACGCTCTACGGAGATATAACCGCAAGGAGTATCCTCGCAATGGGCGATAAAGAATTGTTGCTGCTCCTCTGCCATCTGTCGGTGCAGGCTTTCGGGCGAATACATCCACTCAAACATCCAATCGAGTTGCTCGGGCGAAAGAATATCTCCGTAGGTATGCGCCCAGGTTTGGGCTGCAAGTTCGTTGATAAGCGGTATGTCGGCGATGGTTGCTTTTTGAAAGGTTATCATTTCGAAAAGGTATTAACAATACAGGGGACGAAGATAGTGTGTCGCTATCTCCGTCCCCTGTTTATAGGTTTTTTATTACATCATTCCAATCAACTCTTCGATTGTAACCATGGTTTGTTCTCCCGTGGTCATATTTTTCAGATTGATTTTACCTTCCGCCATCTCGTTGCCACCCACAAGGGCTACGAACGGAATTTTCTTGGCATCGGCATAACTCATCTGCTTTTTCATCTTCGCCGCTTCCGGATAGATTTCGGCACGGATACCAGCCTGGCGCAACTGCGAAAGCAAGCCTAAGCAATACGCTTCCTCTTCGGCACCGAAGTTTACGAAGATTACCTGCGTAGTCTGCAACGAATCTTTCGGATAGAGGTCGAGCTGATTCAACACGTCGAAGATACGGTCGGCTCCGAAAGAGATACCTACCCCCGATACGCCGCTCATACCGAATACGCCGGTCAGGTTATCGTAGCGACCACCACCGGTAATCGATCCGATTTGCACATCGAGTGCTTTCACTTCGAAGATAGCACCGGTATAGTAGTTCAATCCGCGCGCTAGAGTCAGGTCGAGGTCAAGCTGGCAACGGATATTCAGTTTGTCAGTTTTATCAAGGATGTATTCAAGCTCCTCAATACCCTTCATCCCTGTTTCAGAAGCAGCCAATACCTGTTTAAGGGTAGTGATTTTATCGCGGTTGCTGCCTTCGAGCAGGATGATCGGTTCAAGCTGTGCGATTTCGGCATCCGAAAGTCCTTTGGCACGAAGCTCGTCGTTTACTTTTTCAAGACCGATCTTATCAAGTTTGTCGATCGCTACGGTGATATCCACGATTTTATCGGGCTGACCGATAATTTCGGCGATACCGGTAAGGATCTTACGGTTGTTCATCTTAATGGCTACGTTGATACCGAAACGGTGGAATACCTCGTCGATGATCTGAATCAGTTCCACTTCGTTCAACAGCGAGTCTGAACCCACTACGTCGGCATCACACTGGAAGAATTCGCGGTAGCGCCCTTTCTGAGGACGGTCGGCACGCCATACGGGCTGGATCTGGTAACGTTTGAACGGGAAAGCAATCTCATCGCGGTGCATCACCACGAAACGGGCGAAAGGCACCGTCAGGTCATAACGCAACCCTTTTTCACACATTTGCGAAGTAAGGCGCGCCAATTTCTTTTCATCAAGATCCTCTTGCTTTACGTCTTTCAGGAAATCGCCCGAATTCAAAATTTTGAAAAGCAGCTTATCGCCCTCTTCGCCATATTTACCCATCAATGTAGACAACATTTCCATAGCGGGTGTTTCAATCTGTTGAAAACCGAACAAGTGGTAAACATCGCGGATGGTGTTGAAAATATAGTTACGTTTCGCCATTTCGATCGGCGTAAAGTCGCGGGTTCCTTTCGGAATAGATGGTTTTGCCATATTATATTGTGTATTATTATTTTTCTGCTTTTGTGAGAACAAAGATAAAAAAAAGGAGCCGAATAGGCTCCTTCTGAATATTTAAAGTAGGTTGATTGTTAGTCTCTTCTACCCATTGCCATCATTACATAATAGATCAATGTCGCCAATGAACCTAAAGCGGCAACTACATACGTGTAGGCAGCCCATTTCAGAGCATCGAATGCCTGATCATGCGTACGTACATCCGTAATACCGGCACGGCTCAACCATGCAATTGCACGAGAGCTGGCGTTGATTTCAACCGGAAGGGTTACGAAGCTGAACAAGGTAGTCATCGCGAAAAGACCGATTCCGGCCCATAACAACATCGGAAAAGTATTGATCAGCAGAATACCAGCCAATAATACCCACTGTACCCATTGAGAAGCAAAGCTTACCGCCGGTACCAATTGCGAACGCATGGTAAGCATAGAATAGGCCGTAGCATGCTGCACGGCATGCCCACACTCATGCGCCGCTACCGCAGCAGCTGCAACCGAGTTACTATAATATACATCATTGCTCAGAGCAACCGTTTTAGTCTCCGGATTGTAGTGGTCTGTCAAAGTGCCTTCATGGGGTACGATCTTCACATCATAGATGCCATTGTCGTTAAGCATCTGACGTGCGATATCCGCACCGGTCATTCCCACAGAAAGCGGCATCTTCGAATAGCGCGAGAACTTACTTTTAAGAACGCTTTGCACAAGGAAGCTGACAAGAGCAATTGCAATGAATAAAAACATTCCCATTTTTTTCTTTCTTTTTTATTTAATCTGAATTTCTTTAATCTTCGCGGAGTAAAACAACCTGCTAAAACAGAGGATAGTAATGATGTGTTCCTCTTATTCTGCATAATGTAGCAATACAACCTCTACTGTTTCGTATTTACCCGACGATATCAGCAAATATACAGCAAAAGGCGTACCGTTCTTCTTAAAATGGAGCAGGCTAATTGTTAATTTTCAATAACAAAGTGAACCAAATGGAGTGTATAAAAAAGCCGGCAGGATATACTTTCACAAGTTATCCTGCCGGCAAAAATGCTATTTAATACAAGAAATCAGAAGATTAACAATTCTCTTCTGTATATCGTTCAATCGTTTGATCACGATCCGGCCCAACTGAAACAATCTTAATAGGTGTTTCTAATTGTTCCTCAAGGAAAGACAGATACTGGTTGAATTCTTCAGGGAATTCATCTTCCGACTGCATTTTTGTCATATCGGTCTTCCATCCCGGCAATTCAACATATACCGGTTTGATCGTATCGTCGATTTCGAATGGGAACACATCGGTTTCCTCTCCGTTAATTTCATAAGCAACACACGCTTTGATGGTTTCAAAGGTATCCATCACATCGCTTTTCATCATGATCAGCTGTGTAACACCGTCAACCATGATCGCATATTTAAGAGCAACCAAGTCGATCCATCCACAACGACGACGGCGTCCGGTTACAGAACCGAACTCATGTCCGATCGTACACATCGCATCACCGGTTTCGTCAAACAATTCGGTTGGGAACGGTCCGCTACCTACACGTGTGCAGTATGCTTTGAAGATACCGTAAACTTCGCCGATTTTGTTTGGAGCAATCCCCAATCCGGTACATGCACCGGCACATACGGTATTTGAAGAAGTAACAAACGGATATGATCCGAAATCAATATCCAGCATCGTACCTTGAGCACCTTCCGCCAGGATTGATTTACCTTCTTTGAGATATTGGTTGATCTGATGTTCGCTGTCGATGAACGTGAATTTTTTCAGGAATTCGATCCCTTCCATCCAGTCCGCTTCAAGCTGCGTAATATCGTAATCGTAATTAAGCGCCTTCAGAGTAGCCTCATGTTTGGCTTTTGCGGCAGCGTATTTCGTATCGAAATCATGAAGGATATCCCCTACACGCAATCCGTTACGGCTGATTTTATCCGTATAAGTAGGGCCGATACCTTTACCGGTCGTACCAATCTTATTACTTCCTTTAGCTGCTTCATTTGCTGCATCCAACATACGATGAGTAGGAAGAATCAGATGCGCTTTTTTTGAAATAAGCAATTGTTTGGTAAGATCATGACCGCTTGCCGCCAATGCTTCCGCTTCCTGTTTGAACAATAGTGGGTCCAGTACAACTCCGTTGCCGATCACATTGATCTTTCCACCCTGAAAAATACCGGACGGAATGGAACGAAGCACATACTTTTCGCCGTTAAACTCAAGTGTGTGTCCGGCATTCGGGCCACCCTGGAAACGGGAAATTACATCGTAGCGCGGCGTTAATACGTCAACTACTTTCCCTTTTCCTTCGTCACCCCATTGCAATCCTAAAAGAACATCTACTTTCATACGTATATTTGAATTTTAAATTTAGGCAATAAAAAAATCCACATTTTTACTTGTGGATCTGTTTCTTACGGTTCGCCAGCATACATTTGTGGCATAGACCGTACATATATAAGTTATAATTTGTCAGAGTGAACCGGTGGTATTTCTTCTCCTGGATATCGTTGTGAAGCTCTTCGTCTTTCACTTCCTGTACGGCATTACACTCTGTACAGATAAGATGATGATGGCTTTCCGAATTATAGGCTTTCTCGTAATGAGCCATATTCGTACCGAACTGATGCTTGCGGATCAGGCGACATTCGACTAAAAGATCAACCGTATTATAGACAGTTGCCCGGCTTACACGGTAACCACTTTTCAACATAAGCTCAAAAAGGGTATCGACATCGAAGTGCTCGTTAAGCGAATAAATTTGTTCGAGGATGGCAAAGCGCTCGGGAGTCTTGCGCAGATTCCGAGCTGACAAATAGGAAACAAGTTTTTCCTTAACGGTTTCTATGATATCTTTTTCTTCCATAATGATGATGTCAAACGCCCCAAAGGTACTTAATTTTAAATAATGAACAAATAATAATCGCTTTGAAATGAGTATCAGTTTTCATCCCAATAACATATAAAACGATATAAATCAACACTTTTGTGATCTGCCGAATTTTTCCAATCAGACAGGTTTTGAGAAAGAAGTGTTTGCCATTCTGCTCCCGAATCTCCTATTTTCTCAGCAAGTGCGATTGAAACCTGACGCAAATAAGCGACTTCGCTCAATAATGCAGGCTTTAATCGGGAGAATAAGATCGCTTGTTGTTCTTTATCCGGATAATGCTTGTTCATAAGCAGGCGTACCCACAAACGAAAGCCGGTATAATTGAGCATTTCCGAATCGGCAGAGATCCATTGCGTGGCCAATTCTTTGGCAAATGGCAATTCTACAAACAAGTTCATGGCTGCCTGGTCGGCGATTTCCGGATAACGGATCTGGGCTGCCCATTCGTTTGCCAATGCTTCTGTCATCTCCTCTTTTGGAAAAAGATAAGTGGCAAGCATTTTCGATTCGCGCACATCTTCGTTCCACAGATATTGGGCATCCGCTGCGTTCGGCTCAAATTGCGACGCGATTAATTTGATGCGTGGCGAAGGTACTCCGAAATTCATCCGGTACTCCAATCCATGGGCACGCATCGAATTGGATAAGTCAGCGTTCATCGCCTGACGAAAACAGTTCTTAATCTGGCGGCGTTTATTATCGTCCATAATCTTTTGCAATTAAATAAAATAAAAATCTCCCCCGCAATCGCATACACTCGTTGAATTACTCAACCAGAAAAAGGCAATAATAATAAAAGAGCGGACGAATACAATTCGCCCGCTCTTTTTTATTTTCAGCCTTTTGGGGACGCTCCCACAAAAGTATTAAGTTTTTAGTTATTGTAAGTAGGAAGTGGTGAGTATTCTTTCGAATAACGCATCATCTGATCTTCATAACTTTCGTCATAGCTGATTTTCACATCTACAACCTGTCCGTTCTCGTCAGTCACAGCTGAGTACACCGGATTTACGAATCCTTTATAAGGTGCGATGTTAAGACTTGCATAGCGAGCCAACACCTCCTGATGAAGTTCCGGATCAACTTTCACCCCGTATGCTTCGATCAACGCTTTTCCTGCTTCGAAATCACCGGTCGATTTGATACGCTGCACTTCGTTAAGCAATTTCGCGAAAGATGCTCTTAGCTTATTGTAATCGGTAATCACAACATAAGTCTTGCCATCTTTTTTGCGTAATTCTGCGCCTTCACCATTCGCCAATACCCAACGGGCAATTGTCTGGCGGTTACGCATATGTGCCTGTTCGATGTTTTTGCCCGGCTGGATACGTGTAAGCTGAGTCATCAAACCATTCATCATATATTTATAATACTCTGCCTTGTAAGCTTCTTCTGTCGGCATGATACCCAGTTCCACCAACTTCGGATCGGCAATATAATAAAGAGCGAACAGGTCGGCACGTGCTTCTTCAAGTGGAGAACCGTAAGCCTTCAAAGCATCCGGATCGACACCCGGCAATAGTTTTCCAGAACCGTGACCTAAACATTCGTGCAAGTCGGTATGCATATTGTCGGCATATAATCCGTAATTTTTGATCAACTCGCGCTCTTCATCGCTCCAAATGAACTCTTCACCGAAACCATTACCCTGAGCAGCATTATCGTATGCTTCTGAAATATTATCAATCGTTACCGATTTCGAACCATACTCACTACGAATCCAGTTTGAGTTCGGTAAGTTGATACCGAGTGGGCTGGCCGGATAGCAGTCGCCACCCAACATTGCAGCCGTAATAACTTTAGCGGATACTCCTTTTACAGTTTCTTTTTTGAATTCTTTATCAACCGGCGAATGGTTTTCAAACCACTGTGCGTTTGCACTGATGATCTCCGTACGTTTGGTTGCTTCGATATTTTTGAAGTTTACCAATGACTCCCAAGTCGCTTTCATACCAAGCGGGTCGGCATAGCTTTCAGTAAATCCGTTTACGAAATCTACCTGCGAGTTCAAGTCATATACCCAAAGGATCGCGTATTCGTCAAACTTCTTCAAATCACCGGTACGGTTAAATTCGATCAGTTTTTTAATTACCGCTTTCTGTTCCGGAGTTTCAGCTACCGCTTCTGCTTTTTCAAGCCAGTAAACTACTTTTTCGAGTGCTTCTGTGTAAAGACCATCTACTTTCCATACCTGTTCGGTTACTTTACCGTTGCGTTTGATAACACGTGAGTTCAAACCGTGAGATACAGGGCGCTGATCTTTTGGATCTTTCAGTTTGTCATAATAGTTTTCAACTTCTTGCTGAGTAACGTTCTGATAGAAGTTTACAGCCGAAGTTTGTACCAAGTCTTCACCTGCAGCCTGGTTACAACCTTTCGGATAAGTGTTTTCATCAAACATTACATCTGAAAGGAGCTTGATGAATTCTTCTTTGGTTTGTTTTTCCTGAAGTGGAAGTTTTTCTGCCGGAAGCGCATTTACCTGCTCTGCAAAGAAAGCCTGAGAGAATTCCGGTTGAAATTTATCAGTCGAATAATGGTGGTGAATACCGTTTGAGAACCATACTCGTTTCAGATAAGTGACAAAGTTTTTATAATCGGCCGATTCTTTATCGCCTTGATAATTTTCATAAATAGTTTCAAGCGTACGGCGTACAGCCAGATTCCAACGGTTATTCTGATCGAACAAGATGTCTCGTCCCTGAATTGCCGCCTGAGAAAGGTAATAAATCAACTCTTTCTGCTTTACAGAAAGCGAATCGAAATCATTAACACGATAACGCAATACCTGAACATCGGCAAAGTTATCGACAACCCATTTAAAATCCTGCTCCTGCGTTGAAGCTTCTTTTGTAGCAGACGGATTAGAGCAAGAACCTAATACACATGCTGACATCATAGCAAAGACTAGTTTTTTCATTTATATATTATTTATTTCTGACATTAAAGTATAAATGCGCCATTCTATCCTTTTTGCCGGATATCTTAGCTTTTTAACACACGAACTCTTAAAAATGAGTCCTTTGTTAATATTTAATTTTAGTAGCACAAAGATAATAAAATACTCCGAGATAGGCCAATCCCAATACACTACCCGCTTAAATACGCTATCCTTCATGCCGGAAAACAAAAAAGCCCGCCGATCTTTCGATCAACGGGCTTCT
>JAVVPN010000036.1:0-28040 GCA_036655755.1 Bacteroidales bacterium
GGTAGCGTATATTTCACACGTACCGGTTTACCACGCTGTTTACCCGGAGTCCATTTCGGCATCGATTTAACCACGCGAAGTGCTTCTTTGTCAAGCGACGGGTCAACCCCACGCACAACAACCGCATCTGCCACGCTACCGTCTCGTTCGATTACGAATGATACAATAACACGTCCCTGGATACCATTCTCCTGGGCGATTACCGGATATTTTACAGATTTACTGATAAAGCCTAACAAAGCAGATTCTCCGCCAGGGAAAGCCGGCATGTCTTCTACTACAGTAAAGATCTCGTTAGTAACCTCTTCTTCTTCTTCAGGAGCAGGCATAGACACAATTTCTTGTGCTACTTTCTGGTCGTCTTCAGAAGACTGGATTTCCACTTCCTCAATCTGTTTATCATCTTCTACGATGTTAATGATTTCTTCCACTACGGGAGCGGGAGGTGGCGGTGGAGGAGGTGTAGCTTCCTGTACTGTCGGAGGAATGATTTCTTCCTCAAACAACCCCTCGCTTACACCGGTCATGTCATGCTTTACGACATCACTAGAGGTCCATTCGAATGCAACGAACAGAGCAGCCAGGATTGTAGTAAGACCAATAAGGATGAACGTGAGCTTTCTGTTCTCCAGATCGGCTTTCGGGTTCTTTTTTATTTCCATATATTAAATCTTTATTATGTGTTTCTCAATAGGGGCAAAAGTACGATAATTTTTTATTTACAGTTTATCACACTTCTTTTTTTTTACGATTCGGAAGGTTTTTATTGTTTTTTAAAGCCTCCTTATCGTAAACAATCATACCAATTCCACTAATTTATCGTTATATATGTTGTGCTGTGTAATTTGGCGTTCAAATTTAAGATTACTTTTGTGAAATACAAAGCTTGCTTAACAAGATTATATAGAATGAGAAAATTGCTTCTGTTAATAACCGCTTTTTTAGGTGCTTTTGCCTCTTTGATGGCTCAAAACGGACACTCTGTTTTCGGCTTCCTCGATTTTCCCGGTTCATCTCGTGCAAACGCATTGGGGGGATATAATATTTCGGTGGTTTCGTCCGATTTGTCGATGGCCAATCAGAATCCGGCACTGCTGGGGGCGGAGCTGGCCAATCAGGTGTCTCTTAATTATATGTATTATATAAAAGGAGTAAACGTTGGGGGTGCGCTGTATGCGCATGCTCTGGGCGAACGCGGGGCATGGGCTGTGGGAGCGCAGTTCGTGGATTATGGAAAGTTTACACAAACTTCGGCCGATAATCAGATATTGGGCACTTTCGGGGCAAAGGATATTGCGTTTAACGGATCGATCGGTTATGACATCACTTCGCGTATTCGCGGAGGGGTCAACGCAAAGTTCATTTACTCGGCCTATGAATCATATTCGTCGCTTGCGCTTGCGGTAGATTTGGGGTTAAACTATTATAATGAAGAAAAAGATTTGTCACTGGCTATCCTGGCCCGTAATCTGGGCGGACAGCTGAAACCTTTTGATGAAGTGCGTGAGTCATTGCCTTTTGACTTGCAGATCGGATATACGCAGTCGCTGGCGCATGCACCGTTCCGCTTTTCATTAACAGCTGTTAATCTTACTTCATGGAATACCGAATACCGCGATGATACTCCCTCCGATAGTTCGGAAGATAAGAAGAAAAAAAGTAATTTTGCCAAAGACTTCTTTCGCCATCTGGTGATCGGAGCCGAATATCTCCCAACCGACAATTTTTATGTGGGCCTGGGCTACAGTTATAAAAAGCGTACAGACTTTGCCGATGGTGGAGGCGGATTCCTGACCGGATTTTCAGCCGGGACGGGGATTAAGGTGCGAATGTTTGATATCAATGCGTCGATTGCGCGTTATCATCGCTCGGGCACCTCTTTCATGGTGGGTATAAATCTGTTGCTTGATAAATTTTGATATATAATATAAGGTATGAAGAAAATAATCATTGCCATTGACGGTTTCTCCTCTTGTGGCAAAAGTACGATGGCAAAAGATCTGGCTCGTAAAATCGGTTATGTATATATAGATAGTGGTGCGATGTATCGCGCCACTACTTTGTTCGCCCTTCAGCGCGGATTTATTAAAGAGGGCGTGCTGGATGCGGATGCGTTGCAGGCACATTTGTCTGAAATGAGCATCGAATTCCGGTTGAATCCGCAAACCGGATTGCCCGAAACCTATCTTAACGGTGAAAACGTTGAAAAGGCGATTCGCACCATGGAAGTGTCGGGATATGTAAGCCCCGTAAGCGCGCTTCCGTTTGTTCGCCACGCGATGGTAGAGCAGCAACAGGCGATGGGCCAGAAGAAGGGTATCGTAATGGATGGCCGCGATATCGGTACGACCGTATTTCCGGATGCCGAACTGAAAATTTTCGTAACCGCATCGCCCGAAGTACGTGCCCAACGCCGTGTAGACGAATTGGTGGCAAAGGGTGAGCCGGTTTCTTTTGAAGCAGTGCTTGAAAATGTGAAATCGCGCGATCATATCGATCAGACGCGTACCGAAAGTCCGCTTCGCCGCGCCGACGATGCATTGCTGCTTGATAACTCTGATCTGACCATCGCTCAACAGGATGCCTGGTTGCTCGAACAATTTAACCGTATTGTAAATAATGAAGAGGGTAGAGCTTGATAACGGATCCGGCTTCTGTTTCGGAGTGGTGAATGCCATCAAAAAAGCGGAAGAGGAGTTGGCTGCCGGCGATGTGCTTTATTGCCTGGGCGATATCGTACACAACAGCCATGAAGTGGAGCGGCTCAACGCGAAAGGATTGGTAACCATCAATCACGAGCAGTTTAAGGAGCTTCATCATGTAAAGGTTTTGTTGCGTGCTCATGGCGAACCGCCCGAAACGTACGAAATCGCACGGCAAAACCATATTCAGATTATCGATGCCACCTGCCCGGTGGTATTGCAGTTGCAACGTAAGATAAAGAAAATGCATGCCGATCCGGCCGAGGCGGATGCGCAGATTCTTATTTTCGGCAAAAACGGTCATGCCGAGGTAAACGGCCTGGTGGGGCAGACCAATGGCGAGGCGCTGGTGATTGAATCGCCCGAAGATCTGAAAAAGGTAAATTTCGCCCGCAATATCCGCATGTTCTCACAAACCACCAAGTCGATCGACCATTTCCAGGAGATGATCGGTGAGATCGACGCTCGTTTGCAGCCGCAGGCCGACTTCCGTTATTTTGATACGATTTGCCGCCAAGTGGCCAACCGTATGCCCAATATCCGTGAGTTTGCAGCAGGCCACGACGTGATTTTGTTTGTAAGCGGCAAGAAAAGCTCCAATGGCAAGGTGTTGTTTGAAGAGTGCCGAAAGGTGAATGCGCACTCCTATCTGGTTTCCGACGAATCGGAAATTGAGGCCGGATGGGTGACCGGCGCAGGTACCATCGGTATATGTGGGGCAACATCAACTCCCAAATGGTTGATGGAGAAGGTAGCAACTTATGTAGAACAGATAATCGGTGCTCCCGGATGTGAATAAACGTTCGTGAAACACGACTTTTCGGATTAATTGCTACATTTGCTCAACTTAATAAAGTTCACAAGTTTTATTTAATATATGAGCACGATTAAATGTATCGGAATTCTTACTTCCGGAGGTGATGCTCCGGGAATGAACGCTGCCATCCGAGCAGTAACCCGTACGGCTATTTACAACGGTCTGGAAGTGAAAGCTATTTTCCGCGGTTACAAAGGTTTGATAACAGGGGAGATTGAAACTTTCCATACCCAGAATGTAAGTAACATCATTCAACAAGGAGGAACGATCCTGAAAACGGCTCGTTGTAAGGAATTCATGACTCCCGAAGGACGTCAGCTGGCTTACGAAACCTTGCGTAAAGAGGGGATTGACGCGCTGGTATGTATCGGAGGGGATGGTACGTTGACAGGTGCGCGTATTTTTGCCACTGAATTTAATTACCCGATTGTCGGATTGCCCGGCACGATCGATAACGACTTGTTTGGTACCGACTGTACGATCGGTTACGATACGGCACTGAATACCATCATGGATGCTGTCGATAAAATTCGTGATACGGCTACTTCGCACGAACGTTTGTTCTTTATCGAGGTGATGGGTCGCGATGCCGGTTTCCTTGCGCTCAACGGCGCGATCGCTACCGGATCGGAAGCGGCTATTATCCCGGAAATTGCAACCGAGTACGACCAGTTGGGAGAACTTATCAAAAACGGATTCAGAAAGTCGAAAAATTCAAGTATCGTTCTGGTTGCCGAAAGTCCGCTTACGGGTGGGGCGATGGCGATGGCCGAACGAGTGAAAAACGAATACCCGCAATATGACGTGCGTGTAACCATTCTGGGGCATTTGCAACGTGGTGGTTCGCCTACAGCCTACGACCGTATTCTGGCAAGCCGCATGGGGGCTGCCGCAATCGATGCGTTGCTCGAAGATCAGCGTAACGTAATGATTGGTATTCAGAACGACGAACTGGTATATGTGCCGTTCAGTAAAGCGATTAAAAACGACAAACCGATTAATCGCGAATTGTTGAATACACTGCGTATTCTTTCTATCTGATATTATTGGCATACCGGTTTTGGCCGGTTGGTATATAAACGCAAAAAGCGTGCTTCAGCTTGTCTGAAGCACGCTTTTTGCGTTTGATATTCTGCTTTGGCATACCTTCCTACTCAAATAAGAATATCCGCTTGTTAAAAAATGATCCGTCGCCTGTACTTCAGCGTGTGCGTCATGGGGAACAGATGTGTTCCCCATGACGCACACTTCTGTGTCTCTTGAGGGGCGATAGTGTGCGTCAAGAGGCACACTATCGCCCCGCTTGGCGTACACTTATGCTTTTGATGGGGCGAAAAACAGCTCCGCTCGAATTAACCTCCGAAGCACAAGCCTCCCTTTAAAAAGGTATAAGCGGGAATTATATGAATAACTATCCGGTAAGTTGTCAGCGTTCGGCAACGCCTGAATATTTCCCACGGTTTATCGGGGGAGCCTCTGTTTTATTTACGGCAGGTGTGGTTTTTAAAAAAAAATGCCGGAGCAAGGAGCATCACTGCCTCTTGTCTCCGGACTATATATGAAAATTGGTTTCTTCAAAAAGAGAATGAAAGAGCTGTTGCGCCCTTTCTTAGTATTATTTCTAAAAATAATCTTGAAATAAACATATTGCAAATGTATTTAAATAACGTATATGAACAAAAATAGTATGTAAAAATTAACATAAATAAGCGTACTTATCTTTTGCTTATAACTCTTTGTGAATGCATGTTCTGCGGAAATGTAGTTTCTCTTTTGTAAAAATAAGTATATAACGAAAATCTACTATTTAGAAGTTGTTGTAAATAAGCGATTTGATGACGATAAATATAACAAGGTGTAAAACGTGTCATTTCTGAAGGTAGTGGTAATACTTTATTTTTAAGATGGTTAAGAGTGCGGTTTGTGGTCAAACTAAAATAGAAACCGGTATGTTATAGTATTAATCAAAACTGAAGGGTGTTTGATAGCACTTTATTACTCATCTATAATTTAAAAAAATTATGCATTTAACACCGAAAGAAATCGACAAGCTGATGCTGTTGTCTCTTGGCATAATAGCCGAGCGGCGGCTTGCAAAGGGGTTGAAGCTCAATTATCCGGAGTCGGTAGCGTATATTACCTCTACGGCCTTGGAAGGAGCGAGAGAAGGAAAGACGGTTGAGGAAGTTATGACGGATGCCGCCAATGTACTGAAAAAAGATCAGGTGATGGAAGGGGTAGCGGATATGATTGATCTGCTTCAGGTAGAAGCTGTATTTACAGATGGTAGCCGGTTGGTTAGTATCCACCATCCAATCAAGTAACTTTAATAGCATAAGATTATGAATACAAATAATCCTACAGATCCGAAAGCAACAACCCCTCCGACATCGTATGATGTGCCGGAAGGTATTTATGAAGGGACACCTCCTATTTATTATCCGAATACACCGGGATTTACTCCGAAAGAGTATGTGCCTGTGGGCGGTGTGATTCTGAAAGCGGATTCACCGATCAATTACAATACGGGCCGACATACGGTGAAAGTGGTTGTACACAATACGGGCGACCGTCCGGTGCAGATCGGTTCGCATTATCATTTCTTCGAAGTAAACCGGTATATGGAGTTCGACCGTCCGTCGACGTTCGGATATCATCTGAATATCCCGGCAACGACCGCCATCCGTTTTGAACCGGGCGAAGAGAAAGAGGTGGAAGTGGTAGCGTATGCAGGTAAACGCTATGTATTGGGATTCAATGATTTGACACAGGGTTATACCGGAGGCGAAGACTTCCCTACCTATATGCCAATTAAGATTGAAGCGATACGCAGAATGAAGATTTTCGGCTTTAAGAGTGTTTCTGAAGAGGAAGCCGAAGCCGGATATACGGAAAATCAAAAAACAAAATCTTAATATAACCCGATTATGGCTGTAATATCAAGACAAGAAAACAATATGCTTTTCGGCCCGACGGTGGGTGATAAAATCCGGTTGGGAAATACCGACTTATATGTTGAGATTGAAAAGGATCTCCGGGTATATGGTGATGAGGTGGTGTATGGCGGTGGCAAGACGATTCGTGATGGAATGGGATTGGCCAATACCATGTCGTCGAAAGACGGGTCGCTCGACCTGGTGATAACCAATGTGACGATTCTCGACCCGATACTGGGTGTAATAAAAGCCGATGTCGGTATTAAGGATGGTAAGATTGCCGGTGTAGGTAAGGCCGGTAACCCGAATGTTATGAAGGGGGTAACTCCAGAGTTGGTGACAGGGCCATCTACGGATGCCATTTCGGGTGAACACCTGATTCTGACTGCGGCCGGCATCGACGGTCATGTGCATCTGTGCGACCCGCAACAGGCTTACGACTGTTTGAGCAACGGGATCACGACGCTGATCGGCGGCGGTATCGGCCCGACAGACGGAACAAACGGTACGACCATTACTTCCGGCCCGTGGAATATCGAGCAGATGCTTCGTGCCATCGAGGGGGTGCCTATCAATATCGGTTTGTTGGCGAAGGGTAACTGTTCGACCGAGAAACCGTTGATGGAGCAGATCGAGGCGGGCGCCTGCGGTTTTAAGATTCATGAAGACTGGGGTACTACCATGGCTGCGTTGCGCTCTGTTTGTACGGTTGCCGATAAGATGGACGTACAGGTAGCGCTTCACCTGGATACTTTGAATGAAAGCGGTTATGTGGAAGACTCTATCGCCGCAATCAACGGCCGTACGGTTCACTCTTACCATACCGAAGGTGCGGGTGGAGGCCATGCGCCCGACTTGCTGAAAGTTGCGTCTTTGTCAAATATATTGCCTTCCTCTACCAATCCGACGTTGCCGTTCGGTATCAACTCTCAGGCTGAATTGTTCGATATGATTATGGTTTGTCATAACCTGAACCCGAATATTCCTTCCGACGTGGCATTTGCCGAAAGCCGTGTACGTCCGGAAACTCAGTCGGCCGAAAACGTGATGCACGACTTGGGTATCATTTCGATGGTATCTTCCGACTCGCAGGCGATGGGCCGTGTGGGCGAATCGTTTATGCGTACCTTCCAGATGGCTTCGTATATGAAACAGGTAAGAGGTAAGTTGCGTGAAGATTCCGATTCGAACGATAACTTCCGCGTATTGCGTTATCTGGCTCAGATGACCATCAATCCGGCCATCACGTATGGTATTTCCGATATTCTCGGATCGATTGAGAAAGGTAAGATTGCCGACCTGGTGCTTTGGGAACCTGCTTTCTTCGGTGCCAAACCGAAACTGGTGATTAAAGGCGGATTTATCAACTGGTCGATCATGGGCGATACCAATGCTTCGCTGCCTACTCCGCAGCCGGTATATTTCCGTCCGATGTGGGGCGCTACCGGTAAAGAGATGGCTCCTACTTGTGTGAGCTTCGTTTCGCAGGCGGCTAATGAACTGGGTGTGAAGGAGAAACTCGGACTCGACCGCATGGTTTATCCTGTACACCGTACTCGTCAGATTACGAAAGAGGATATGGTTCGTAACGGCGCTATGCCTAAGATTGAAGTGAACCCTGAAACATTCGAAACATTCATCGACGGAGTGCATGCTTATGTGCCTCCTGTAGCAGAAGTTGCGTTGGGTCAGCTTTATTGGTTTAGTTAATATTCAGAATAAAGGGGTGTCCTGAAATAGAGTTTCGGGATCCCCTTTGTGGTTATCATCAGGAAGATTCTTTGGTAATTATAAAACAGAATTGCTTCAATGGAAATATTTACAGAGATTATCGGCAATGTTTTTTTTGATCCGGAATGGAAAAAACGCGTGGAAGGCGCGGATATAGAGTGGGTGGATCTGGATCAGTGGACGGCTCAAAAGAGCCGGTTTTTAGTTAAGAGTGATCGGAATAATGAATATGCGGTGGCCCTGAAGCGGCATGCGCAGGTGGTAAACGGAGATGTGCTGGCCTATGATGCGCAAACGAACAAGCTGTTGGTGATACGCATTGAGCTGAGTCCGGTATTGGTGATCGACCTCGGGGGACTGGTGGGGAAGAGCCGCGATACGATTGTGCATATCTGCGTAGAGCTTGGTCATGCCATCGGAAATCAGCATTGGCCTGCGGTGGTGAAGGGTACGAAGGTATTTGTGCCGCTTACGGTAGATAAAAAGGTGATGATGAGTGTGATGGATACCCATCATATCGAGGGGATAACCTATGAATTCCAGCCCGGACTGGAAGTGATTCCGTATCTGGCTCCTCATGAAATACGGCGCCTGTTCGGTGGCACGGGGCAGGAAAGCCATTCGCATGAACACGATGAAGATCATCATCATGCGGCATCTCATAGCCATACTCATCATTCTTAAATCGAATCTTTATGACACACGATATTATCCGTATCATGCGCTTGCTGGAATTTACCGATTCTACTTTTCCGGTAGGCACCTTTTCTTTCTCGAACGGTTTGGAAACCGCCGCTCAGCAAGGGTTGGTACATGATGCGGCAACTTTGGAGCAATATACACGTTCGGCGGCACTACAGGCTGCCTTTACCGACGGGGTGGCTGCCTTACACGCATTGCGTGCGGCCGAAAAAGGCGATTATGAGGGGGTGCGTAACGCGGATCTGCAGGTGATACTGCTGAAGATGAACGCTGAGGCCCGGCAGATGGTAACCCGTATGGGGAAGAAGATGGCCGAAATGGCGGTGCATATTATCGATGATGAAATGATGGCGCGCTGGCTGGAGGATATCCGCAAGGAAGCGACTCCGGGCACTTATCCGATAGCGCAGGCAATCACTTTTCATGCGTGCGGACTGACGGCGGCGGATCTTTTTTGCTCACACCAATATGGAGTAGTCAATATGATTTTGAGTGCGGCGCTTCGGTGTGTAAAGGTATCGCATTATGATACGCAACGTATTTTATACAAACTGAGTGGTTATACCCAGGGTGATTATGAGCAGGTGAAAGTGATGAGTTTTGACGATATGTATGCGTTTGCTCCCCAAATCGATATTATGGCTTCGCTGCATGAAAAAGGGAAAATGCGCATGTTTATGAATTAATCTGAATCTGAAATTATGAGCAATACATGTAGAATCGGAGTGGGCGGCCCAGTGGGTTCCGGTAAAACAGCCCTGATTGAAGCGATTACGCCCCATTTGCTGAAGATGGGCCTGAAAGTGTTGATTATTACAAACGATATAGTGACTACCGAGGACGCAAAGCATGTTCGTAAGATGCTGAAGGGGTATCTGGCGGAAGAGCGGATCATCGGGGTGGAAACGGGCGCGTGCCCTCATACCGCGGTGCGGGAAGACCCTTCGATGAATATCGCTGCCGTTGAAGAGATGGAAGCGCGTTTTCCGGATACGGATGTGGTATTGATTGAGTCGGGGGGCGATAACCTGACGCTTACGTTCAGTCCGGCACTGGTGGATTTCTTTATTTATGTTATCGACGTGGCGGCGGGTGATAAGATTCCCCGCAAAGATGGTCCCGGCATTTCGCAATCGGATATACTGGTGATCAATAAAACCGATCTGGCACCTTATGTGCATGCCAGCCTGGAGGTGATGCGGCATGATTCGGAACTGATGCGTCCCGGGAAACCGTTTTTGTTTACCAACTGCATGACGGGCGAGGGGATTCCGGAAGTGGTGGAGATGATTCGTAAAATGGCGCTTTTCGACCGGAACGTTCAGCCGGAAACCGACTCTGACGACAAGAAGGACTCTAAACAAGAAGGATGATGATTGATTTTTCAACAGCTCCCGAAGTGGCCCCTTATCTGACTCAACCGAAGGCTATGCATGTGGGAGCGCCCGGTAAAACCGGATATCTGAGGCTGGGTTTCGAACTTGATGCGCAAGGAAAGTCAATTATGCGTGACTGGGAGCGGCATGTGCCGTTGATTGTGCAGCAGGCGTTGTATTTTGATGAGGCGATGCCCGAAATGCCGTGTGTGTATATTTTGTCGTCGGGAGGGCCGAACGTTGATGGCGACCGCTACGAACAGGATTTCACGGTGCGCAAAAACGCTTTCGCTTTTATTTCGACGGGTGCGGCTACCAAAATCGCGGAGATGCATTATAATTATTCGGGGTTGACTCAAAAGTTTGTGTTGGAAGAGAACGCATACCTCGAATATATGCCCGAGCCGATGATTCCGTGTAAACATGCCCGGCTGATTGCCGATACCGATATTGTGATTGACGAGACCGCTTCTTTGTTTTATTCTGAAATCTATATGGGGGGGCGAAAATACTACAAGGACGGCGAACGGTTTCAGTATGACTTGCTGTCGGTTTGTTCGCATGCGGCTCGCCCGGATGGAAAGGCGTTGTTCCGGGAGAAATTTATTATTCGCCCTGAGCAGCAGTCGCCGTCGGTATTGGGTGTGATGGATCAATATGATGTGTTTGCGAACATACTTGTACTTACTCCAAAAGAGCACGCCGATGCTATTTACGAGCAGATCAATCCATTTATCAGCCCCGAAGAAAAAATGGCCGTCGGTATTACGCGGTTGCCGAATGAGAGCGGATTGTTGATAAAAGTGCTCGGGATGGAACCCGGGCCGGTTAAAAAGATTGTGAGGGAATACTGTTCGGTGGTTCGGATGGAGGTAAAGGGAAAGCCGGTACCGCCCGAATTTCCGTGGAGATAATCTAAAATCAAAATAGTATGGCTGCGATAAATTCAATCAACAAGAATGATGTAAGTAATTTATTCTCATTCGAATTTCTGAAAGTACTATTGCGTGGCTCAGGGCAGGTGATGTTTCAGAATAACGCATGGACCGGTTTGTTGTTTTTATGCGGGATTTTTTGGGGAGCCTATGAAGAGGGACAGCCGTTGGTTGCCTGGGGTTCGGTAGTGGGGTTGATCGTTTCTACATTGACCGGATACCTTTTGGCATTGCCAAGAGGGGATGGTCGGGAAGGATTATGGGGCTTTAACGGAATATTGGTGGGATGTGGTTTTATGACCTTTCTGGGCAGTACCTTCTTAACCTGGTTCGGATTGATTATTTGTGCGGCACTGTCAACGTTTGTGCGTACCGGTTTTAATAATGTCATGGCGCCGTGGAAGGTCAATTCGCTTACTTTTCCGTTTGTGTTTACAACCTGGTTTTTCCTGATGGCGGCCCGTGTCATGAAAGGGTTGCCGCCATCTTTTATGGCATCGCCCCATTTGCCCGGCGATTTTTCGGAAACCATCAGCCTGCAATTTGGCGATCTGGTGATTTATTGGTTGAAAGGGATCAGTCAGGTCTTTTTGATTAATTCATGGGTGACCGGCATTTTCTTTCTGGTTGCGCTTTTTGTGAGTAATAAATGGGCGGCCTTCTGGGCGGCTTTCGCTTCGGCATTATCCCTCTTTTTTATACTTATATTTAAAGGACCGGGCTCCGATATTGCGAATGGGTTGTACGGATTCAGTGCTGTACTGACCGGAATTGCATTGGGTACGGTATTTTATCAGGCAAATCATCGGGCCGCTTTTGTTTGGTGTATCGCCGGTATAATTATTACGGTGTTCATTCAGGCAGCGATGAACGTGTTTTTGACTCCGATCGGATTACCTACGCTGACGGGGCCGTTCTGTGTGGCTACCTGGTTGTTTTTATTGCCTTTGTTTAAATTTTATGGTGAACCGACTCAATCGCCCGACCATTCGAACTGGCATACCGGACATAAAAAGAGTGTTTCGAATGATTCGTCCGAAACGAAGTGATTGAGTTGTTTGTATGGATAATGAAAAAATAAATATGGATACGATGCCATTGGGATGGCGACATGTACGTGTATTCCTGGTGGCATCTCTCGGCCAGTTTCTCGGAGCTGCCCAGGCGACTTTGGTTGGTATTATCATTCCTTTATTTCAAATTATCCGGCATCCTGAGCTTTCTTCTTTTCAACAGGGTGTCATTGCCTGTACGGGATTGATGGGCCGTATGTTGGGTTCTCTCTTCTTCGGACATTTGAGTGATCGCTTTGGCTATCTGCTTTTCTTCCGGTTATGTCCGGTACTTCTGTTTGTGGCCTCCGGATTGGCGTTTTGGTTCGATAATCTGGTAGCGTTTACCATTTGTCTGTTTTTTATGGGGTTCAGTATCGGAGGAGAGTATGCGCTCGATCCCGATTATATTTCCGAAATCATGCCCGATAAATGGAAACTGTTGATGGTGGGAGCCTCTAAGGCAACCTCCGCTATCGGTAATATTCTGATGGCGATGTTGTGTTTTTTCTTTTTAAAGGATTGGCAAAGTGCTGAAGTCTGGAATCGCCTTTTATTGATTATGACTGCAGGGGCCCTGATTATGATTCTGGCCCGTATCCGGTTTGCGCAAAGCCCGGGATGGCTGATTGCGCATGGCAATATCCCGGCTGCCGAAAAAGTGGTGCAGTATTTCTTGGGGAAAAATGTTGTACTGGGAAACTTGCGGAATAAGCCTAAAAAAGAGGATCTTCCAAAGGTGGGCTGGAGTGACCTTTTCCAGAAAGGGATGGTGAAGAAAATTGTTTTGGGGGGCGTACCGTGGGCCTGCGAGGGAGTAGGCGTCTATGGTGTGGGTATGTTTACGCCCGTTTTGGTGCTTTCATTGGGGCTCGAAGCTGCTTCGGAAGGGGCATTCGAGCGAATCGTAAACTCGCTGGAGATAACATCGTACATCAATCTGTTTTATTTGGTAGGATTCGGAATCGGATTATTTCTTGTAAACCGGGTGTATCATATTCGTATTCAAACGTGGGGTTTTCTATTGTGTGCGGCTGGATTGACACTATTGCTGGTTGCCTATAAGTTGCACTGGGCTACCTGGATTGCTTTGGCCGGATTCATGAGCTTTGAGGTGTTTTTGAATGCGGGTCCGCACCTGATGACATTCATTCTGCCTTCGCAGATTTACAGTGTTGCCGAAAGAGGTTCGGGTGTGGGATTATCGGCGGCAATCGGTAAGCTCGGAGCGGTAATCGGTGTCTTATTTATTCCTTTGCTTTTGAAATGGGGAGGAGCTGCTTTGGTATTGGCGGTAACAATAGGTGTGAATATATTAGGCGCTTTCATAACGTTCGTGGTAGGGCGTGCGGTTTTTCCTCCGGATAAATACAAAAAAGGAATCATCGGGAGCAATTCCTGATGATTCCTTTCTTGTTAAAGGTAAATTATTTGCAAATAAAATACTTGTCAAGTATCTCGCGGGCCGCCGTAAATGAGCTGATTTCCGAATTCAATACGAGCTCTTCTTTTTGCCGAAGCAGGGCTGCTATTTCCGGGTTTTGATAGAAATGCTCACGGAGCTGTTCGTCGATTGTCTGATACATCCAGTATTTGGCTTGTTGCTGACGCTTATAATCGAAATACTCATTCTTTTTGACGAATGCTTCATATTGATCGATCATATCGAAGATAGCGGTAATGCCGGTGCCGAAATATCCGGAGTAGGTCATTACCTGAGGTGTCCAGCCTGATTCTGCGGGTGGAAACAGATGGAGGGCGTTCCGGAATTGGCTGGCAGCCAACTGAGCCTTTTCAACATTGTTGCCGTCCGCTTTGTTGATAACTATTCCGTCGGCCATCTCCATGATGCCGCGTTTGATGCCTTGCAGCTCATCGCCTGTGCCGGCTAACTGTATTAGCAGGAAGAAATCAACCATCGAGTGAACAGCTGTTTCCGACTGTCCTACACCGACTGTTTCTACGAAAATAGTATCGAATCCGGCCGCTTCGCAAAGTACGATGGTCTCCCGTGTTTTGCGGGCAACTCCGCCAAGAGAACCGGCTGAGGGAGAGGGGCGGATAAATACATTGGGTTGTATGGATAGCTGTTCCATTCTTGTTTTATCCCCCAGGATACTTCCTTTCGAGCGTTCACTGCTGGGATCGATAGCCAGTACGGCAAGTTTTTTTCCTTTTTTCGTCAGATGGATTCCAAATGAGTCGATAGAGGTGCTTTTGCCGGCACCCGGAACACCTGTAATACCTACCCGGAACGATTTTCCTGCATACGGCAAGCATTTTTCAATCACTTCCTGTGCAAGTGCGAAATGTTCGGGCAGTGTACTTTCAATGAGGGTTACAGCCTGACTCAATACCGTAATATCGCCTTTGATAATTCCTGCGACATATTCATCTACGGTGTAAGTAGGTTTGCGGGTGCGGCGCATCCGGTTCAGGTACGGATTGACAGAAGGAGGTGAAGCCACCCCCTTATTCACTGTTAGTCCTATATATTGTTCGTCGTTTTCGACATGATGATGGTCGGATGTGTGGTGCTTCATGGATGAATTCGGATAAAAGGTGTATTAATTAACGGTCGCCTGCAAACGGACAGTCATATTTGATCTTTGCGGATCATTGGTGATCAGAACGATATGATTGGTAAGGTTGCGTTGGCTCGCTTTTTCAGAATCACATGTAATCTTTAGTTCAGCGCTTTTGCCCGGAAGGATTGTGTTTTTTGAAACTTCACAATTGAAAGCGCGGTTTTCATTCTTTACTTTTCGGATAATCAGATTTGATTTACCGTTATTGGTAATGGTTAATGTTTTAGTCGCTTTCGCTTTTACCTGTCCGAAGTTTATTTCTCGGTTATCCAGGTAAGCAATAGGTGCCTGAGCCTTTTGGGTATTGGTTAGTTTGCTGAAGTCTTCGCGGATATCCGCTGATATGGCAATCCCATTGTCGGGCACTACTTTTTTTGTTGTACCCAGCAATACCTCAAAATGGTCTTTGCGCATGCCCCAGTCTTTCACTTTGTCAGCTATGTAGGTAACCTGTATTTTCCCCTCCTTTTTAGCAGGAATAACTGCCGGGATGGCAGTTACTTTGATGTGCTTGGGAACTTCTGTAAAAAAAACCGGAATAGCTTCATTTGTCGGATTGTAAACTTCGATAGTTTCTGTTTTTTCGGAATTCGGATATACATCGAAGAAAGGGATGTATTTTGATTTCAACCGCAGTTCACCAATCTCTTTCGGGTAATTGTTCTCTTTTTTCGGAGGAGCCGGATTTACATGCCCTTTAATGATTAAAGTGGATTTTTCCGGATCAGTATTTGCAAATACGTAAACGGTCTTCTGGAAAACGCCCGGACGACCTTTTGCGTTGTAAGTTACTTTGATTTTACCTTTCTTGCCGGGAGCAATCGGTTCTTTCGGATATTCGGGAGTAGTACATCCGCACGACGCTGCTGTACGGGTAATCAGTAATGGTGCTTTTCCGGTGTTGGTAAATTCAAATTCGGTAGTCACTTTTCCTTTTTCTTCATCAAACGTGCCAAAATCATGAGTTGTTTGTGTGAAGGTGATAGCTGCCTGTTTGTCTTGGGCGAAGCAGCTCAGCATAACCAATAGCATGCAAGTTGCAAGAGAAAGAATTTTTTTCATATTTTCTTGAATCTAAAATTTATAACCATACTTTTTCTCTAATAAAAATAGGAATAGCTTTTGTTATAACGAATCTTATTAGATTTTGTTTGTAGAATAAGACAAAAGTAAAGAAAAACTTTAAAAAAATAAGGAGCATAACCTTTTGGTTATACTCCTTAAAAATAGTTTTATGTTTTCAGCTTATAGTTGAGCCAATTCAATGATTTTATCAACCCCCTGAGTAAGTCCTTCCGGATTTTTACCACCAGCCTGAGCGAAGTGAGCCTGGCCGCCGCCGCCACCTTGGATTAGTTTGGCAGCTTCGCGAATCATTTGTGAAGCCTGCATACCGCCTGCTACCAAATCATCACTTAGCATCACTGTCAATAATGGTTTTCCGTTTTCGTGGGTACCGGCAACAAAGAATAATTTCTCTGTAACCTGTCCGCGTAGCTGGAATGCGATGTTTTTAACCGCTTCAGCCGGAGCTTCTGCTACAAAACGGATCACGGTGACGCCGTTGATTGTTTCTGCGTTTTTAAGCAATACATCTTTCATAGCTGCCTGTTTCTCTTTGGCAAACTCTTCCATCTGTTTCTTAAGTTCAGCATCCTCCTCAATCATCTTGCGGATCGCAGCTCCCAAGTTCGGAACATTGTTGAACAAACCACGGATATCTTTCAGGATATCTTGCTGCAGGTCGATCAGATCTTCTGCTTTTTTAGCTGTTACAGCTTCGATACGACGTACACCGGCTGCTACAGAGCTTTCAGAAACGATACGGATCATACCGATGCTACCGGTTGCCGGAACATGAGTACCTCCGCAAAGTTCGATTGAATCGCCATATTTGATAACGCGTACATCATCGCCGTATTTTTCGCCGAATAATGCCATCGCACCCAATTCGCGGGCCTGGTCGATCGGCATGTTGCGGAACTCTTCCAACTGCGCGTTTTCACGAACTTTCTCGTTAGCCATACGCTCTACCTGACGCAATTCTTCGTCTGTCACTTTCTGGAAGTGAGAGAAGTCGAAACGCAAAGAGTCAGGGCCTACCAACGAACCTTTCTGTTCAACGTGCGATCCCAATACTTCGCGCAATGCAGCGTGTAGCAAGTGAGTTGCAGAGTGGTTGGCAGCAGATGCTTTACGCGCTTCTTCATTGATACGCGCTGTAAATGTAGCCGTAACATCCGAAGGCAACGCCGTAGCGATATGTACACCCAGGTTGTTTTCTTTTTTCGTATTGATGATCTGGATGGTTTCGTTTTCACCAACCAAAACACCGGTGTCACCTACCTGACCACCGCTTTCTGCATAGAAAGGAGTTTTGTCAAGCACGATCTGATAAAGCGTCTGATTTTTCTGTTTAATCTGACGGTAACGCAGAATCTCGGCATCACAAGATGTTTCGTCATAACCAACGAAAACAGGATCTCCCTCTTTTACGTTGATCCAGTCGCCTGTTTCAATCGCAGCCGCATTACGTGCACGTTCTTTTTGTTCCTGCATGTGTTTGTTGAAACCGTCGATATCAACCGTCATCTCATTTTCGCGAAGAATCAATTCGGTAAGGTCTAACGGGAATCCGTAAGTATCGTACAATACGAACGCGATTTTGCCATCTACCATCTGTTTGCCTTCAGCTTTGGTTTCGGTCATCACTTTATCCAGCATTTTGATCCCTGTTTCAAGGGTACGAAGGAAAGAATCCTCCTCCTCTTTGATCACTTTCATGATCAGATCCTGCTGAGCGATCAGTTCCGGATAAGCATCGCCCATTGTGTCGATCAATACCGGAATCAATTTATACATGAAAGCTTTCTGCTGTCCCAGATAAGTATATCCGTAACGAACCGCACGGCGAAGGATACGACGAATTACGTAACCCGCTTTTGCGTTCGACGGAAGCTGACCATCGGTGATAGAGAATGCGATCGTACGGATATGGTCGGCGATTACGCGCATAGCGATATCAGCCTGTGTATTTTCGCCATATTTTTTTCCGCCCATTTCACCGATAACGGTGATGATCGGCTGGAAAACGTCAGTATCGTAGTTCGATGTCTTACCCTGGATAGCCATACAAAGACGCTCGAATCCCATACCGGTATCGATTACTTTTGCAGGAAGACCTTCCAATGAGCTATCGGCCTTACGGTTGTACTGCATGAACACAAGGTTCCAGATTTCGATTACCTGCGGATGGCTTTCGTTTACCAAAGAACGGCCGTCGATTTGAGCGCGTTCTTCTTCCGAACGAAGGTCGATATGGATTTCAGAACAAGGACCGCAAGGACCTGTATCACCCATTTCCCAGAAGTTATCTTTACGGTTACCGTTGATAATATGATCGGCAGGAAGGTGTTTTTCCCAGATTGCAGCAGCTTCATTATCGCGCTCCAGTCCTTCGGGTGCATATCCTTCAAATACGGTTGCGTAAAGGCGCTCCGGATTCAGTTTCAACACATCTACTAGGTATTCCCATGCCCAATCGATAGCTTCGTGCTTGAAATAGTCGCCGAACGACCAGTTACCAAGCATCTCAAACATAGTATGGTGATAGGTATCCAGACCCACTTCTTCCAGGTCATTGTGTTTACCACTTACGCGCAGACACTTCTGAGAGTCGGCTACACGCGGATATTTAATCGGTGCATTTCCCAGAATGATGTCTTTAAACTGGTTCATACCGGCATTGGTAAACATCAGCGTAGGGTCGTCTTTAATCACCATCGGTGCCGAAGGCACGATCTGGTGTTGTTTCGACGCAAAGAATTGTTTGAATGATTCTCTGAGTTCTTTTGCAGTCAGCATATCTATTTATGTTAATTGAATTATATAATCTTCCGATAATAAATTAGTTCCGGTGGTAGTTGGTACCTCCGGCTACTTCTATTAATAAACTGAAAAACAGTTTGCAAAAATAACTCAAAATATTATTTTTGTCGTAACGGGAGGCTGAAAATATTAAAAATCAGTGAGCTGATAAGGAATAATTAACCTCTTTATCCAGATTACGGAGCCTCTCTTTATCACATTATTGCCCCTGCCTGTCAGGATGAGATTCAATGAGCAAGAAAGCTTTTTACCGCTATAATCCACATACGGAAAGTTATGAACGTGTATATCCATCACTAAAAGAGCGTTTCTTCTTGGTGTTGCGTCATCTGGTTACCGGTATTTTGCTGGGAGCCGGTGCGTTTATACTTTTTTCCTATCTGATCGGTTCTCCTTCCGAGCGACGTATTGAAAAGGAGCAGGCTTTGTTATTAAAACAATACGATGTGTTGTCCAAACGTTTGGACGAGGCATTGTTGGTGCTGGATGATATTCAGCAGCGCGACGACAACCTTTACAGGGTAATCTTACAGGGTGAACCCATTGCTTCGCGCACACGTAAAGCCGCCTTCGAAAATGGCAAACGTTACGAAGAACTACTTACGCTGCCCGATGCGAAACTGGTTATTTCCACCACCCGAAAGATGGATTTGCTCGCCCGCCAGTTGTATATCCAGTCTAATTCACTCGACGAAATCGTTGAGCTGGGTAAGACCCATGAAGATCAGATCCGCAAAATCCCCGCTATCCAACCCGTACTTAATAAAGACCTCAAACGAACGGCTTCCGGCTATGGCTGGCGTGTCGATCCCGTATATAAAACCCGTAAATTCCATGAGGGAATGGACTTTTCAGCCCCTATCGGCACCTCTGTTTTTGCAACAGGCGACGGTACTATCCTGAAAGCCGGATGGCAACAGGGATATGGTAATACGATTGAAATTGACCACGGCTACGGCTATAAAACGGTATATGCTCACCTGAATAAGATTAAAGTTCGTAAGGGTGCCCGCATTACCCGAGGTGACGAGATTGGTGAAGTGGGCAATACCGGCAAATCGACCGGGCCGCATCTGCACTATGAAGTGCGATTGAAAGGGAAACCAATGAATCCGATGAATTATTATTTCCTCGATCTGACCCCCGAAGAATATGATGCGATGATTCAGATTTCAACGAATCAGGGACAGGTGATGGACTGATTCGGTTTTTCTACACGCTTTTTACTTAACTTTGCATCCGTTAATAAGACGATTACATGGAAATGGAACAGGAAACAGATAAACTCTATTATTCGATAGGCGAAGTAGCAGCCCGATTCAAATTAAACGAATCGACTCTTCGTTTTTGGGAAAAAGAATTCGATATCATTACGCCCCGCAAAACAGCCAATGGTACCCGGTTTTATACAAAAGAAGATATCGGCAATATTGGATTGATTTACCATTTGCTGAAAGAGAAAGGGATGACCTTGGCCGGAGCAAAGAAAAAAATCAAGGAGAATAAAGATACCACTGTTAAGAATCATGAGGTGATTGCCCGGCTGAAGGAGATTCGCGCCGAATTACTTGCGATTCAAGAGCAGTTGGGATAAACGATCCGGTCAGGGGTATCAGCGACGCCAGAAAGAGGGGCTCCAGCAGTGTCGATGAGGAATCGTATCGGTCGAGGCAAGCGTGCCACTCTGATCATGCGGAAGAATACCAAGATCGAACAAAACAGCTCCCAGTTGCTGATCCTCTTGTTCCGGAAGCCAGAATCCGGAAGATTGCACTTCCCTCAGTTGAGTACCCGAAAGAGTATCGGTAATCATGATTTCAGGATTGATTTCATCCGGAATAAAGAGTCTTAACTCAAAAAAATCTTCTCCTCGGATTATGTCGGGCAGCATGATTGTTGTTTTTACATCTTGCACGAATATTTGCTCCTCAATCGGTACCGGTTGCATCACTCCGTTTCTTTCTACCAGTTTGTTTAGCATTAGTTTCCCCATAATCCGGGGGGCGATATTGTCCCCGGCTTGAGCATTGATTGAGTTGCATATCAGAAAAGAGAGCAACCGGTCTGATTCGGATGGCTGTTTCCAGCATGTATATCCAAAACAAGCGGGTTCCTCCAACCATGCATTAAACAAATTAACCGGAATCTGTGTGATATTGTTTAGGCTGAGCTCCGGAGAAAGCTCGATGAAATCGGGTAGTTCCTGCGCTTCATAATTGCGCGTTTCTTTTTTGCAGCCGGCTGTTACCGAAGCATAGATCGGATGTGTAAAATCATCCTGGTTGAAAATCATTACTTTCTGAAGGGTATGCGCCTGCATTCCCGGATTAATCATCCGCAATGTATCGGTAATCCATTTGGAAGGACTTACCGGATACACCCGCGTAACGTATTCGCGTATCTTGTTCGTATCGTTAAACAGGCATATCTCAATTACCCCCCGATAATACTCCCGGCATGCCGTATCCATCGTAAATGGTATTGTGGCCGAATCATCCATTGCCGGCGAAAGCTGATTCTCTTGTAAGTTTAGCTCAAAAACAACACCCATTTGTTGCTGCTCAAGCCGTGTCCGGTCTTCCGGTGTACAAGCTATACACAGGGTAATGAGCAACAGAAACGCCGCAATTGTTTTGAATGACTCTGATTTCATAAGTGTATGAGATAAGAAATACGTCTTTCTAATAACACTTTTCGGGTACGAAAGGTTTCGTGCTTATTCGTTGATTCGGTTTGCTGTTTTTACCTGCTTAATCTGTTTCAATGAATTGCACAGCGTTTCCACTTCATTTACGTCGTGCACCAATAGGGTCAGATACCCTTCAAAGATACCGTCGCTCGCATTGATATTCAGTTTCCGGATGTTTACCGACAGATTGTCCGAAATCACTTTGGTAATCTGATTCAATACACCTACACTATCAATTCCTTTAATCAGAATGGTTGCGGCAAACGACTGTTCGTTGTGTTCAGCCCATTGTGCCGAAATAATACGGGGGCCGAAACTGCTTTTCAGCTTTGTGGCCAGCGGACACGACCGTTTATGTACGACTACCGTTTCGTTATCATTGATATATCCCAATACATCATCTCCCGGAATCGGTTTGCAACAAGCTGCCAAAGAATAATTCTTCTTCCCGTTTATATCGCGTAGGATATAGGTTTCCTTTCGGTTGATTTTATTTACCGGTGTCGTCGTCGGATTCGGCTCCGGTTTAGCCTCCTCTTTTTTACCGAACGACATCTTCCAATAGCGGAGTAGTTTGTTTTCAGTACGCTCTTTCAGTAACTTCTTCAAAGAATCGTCTGTTTCAATCTCTCCGTTAGCTATTTTCAGAAATAAATCTTCTTTTTTGTTGAGGCAGAAATGTCCGAGCAGACGCCCGATATTCTGAGTGGTAATATCCAGATCGTTCTTTTCGAAAAACTCTTTCAGTTTGTTCTCGCCTGTAAGTATTCTGTTGCGCTTTTCTCTGCGTAAATAGGCTATCAGTTTGGTTTTTCCTTTGGCCGTGTTTACGTACGTAATCCATTCGGACGACGGAGTCTGGTTGCGCGAAGTCAATATCTCCACCTGGTCTCCGCTTTGCAAAGGTTGGCTAAGCGGCACAAGTTTATGATTGACCTTTGCGGCAATAGCCTGCAGGCCGATATTGGTATGAAGCGAGAAAGCAAAGTCGAGGGCAGTGGCATCTTTGGGAAGTGTTTTAAGATCCCCTTTCGGTGTAAATACAAAAATTTCAGATGCAAACAGGTTCAGTTTGATTGTGTCGAGAAAATCGAGTGCGTTTGGTTCAGGGTTTTCAAGAATCTCTTTAATGGTTTTCAGCCATTTGTCGAGTTCCGATTCTTCGTCTGTTTCCCCGGCCTTATATTTCCAGTGAGCCGCAAATCCGCGTTCCGCAATATCATCCATCTTTTCACTTCGTATCTGTACCTCGATCCAGTTACCGTCGGGACCCATTACGGTGATATGAAGCGCCTGATATCCGTTTGCTTTCGGACGGCTTACCCAATCGCGGATTCGTTCGGGATGGAGTTTGTAGATATCCGTGATTACCGAATAAATCTTCCAGCAATCGGTCTTTTCATTCTTGTAATCCTGTGGTTTAAAGATGATGCGTACTGCAAACAGGTCGTACACCTCTTCGAACGGAATGTTTTTTGCCTGCATCTTATTCCAAATCGAATAAATCGATTTTATACGGGCTTTCATCTCAAAATCGATGCCGATCGATCGCAGTTTCTCTGCTATCGGAGTGGCGAAATGCTCGAATAATTTGAGGCGGTTTTCCTCGGTCTCATCAATCTTTTTCTGAATTTCGGCATACTTGTCCGGATGTTCATACTTGAAGCTCAGGTCTTCAAGTTCCGTTTTGATAGCGAACAATCCGAGGCGATGGGCCAATGGGGCATATATATACAATGTCTCCCCGGCAATCTTGTATTGTTTGCTCGGTAACATTGACCCCAGCGTACGCATATTGTGCAGGCGGTCGGCTATTTTGATGAGGATCACCCGAATATCTTCGGGCATCGTGAGTAGAAGTTTACGAAAATTCTCCGCCTGGGCGGATGCTTTGTCTCCGAAGATACCTCCCGAAATCTTGGTCAGGCCCCCTACGATCTGTGCGATTTTCTTGCCGAAAAGCGACTCGATATCCTCCTCCGTATAATCGGTGTCCTCTACTACATCATGCAGCAGAGCAGCGCATATAGAGGTCGATCCGAGGCCCATTTCGCGACACACAATGCGTGCCACAGCCAGAGGATGCAAAATATAGGGTTCACCCGATCTGCGTTTAATGCCTTTGTGGGCTTCATTTGCAAAATGAAACGCACGTTGTATGATTTCAACTTTCTTGCGGTGGTTTGAATTCAGGTAATCATCCAGCAAAGCATTAAATTCATTCTCAATCAGCTGGTCATCGGTCAATACGGAATCAGTAACTTCTATCATAGATTTATCCTCCAAAAACGAAAGACAAACATAAGAAAAAAAACTGATTATTTAACCAATGTCCAGAAACTGCGGTGAGGCGAAACCACTTTACCTTCTTCTTTTAATTTTTTAATCGCCTTATCCACTTCATGAGGGTCCATTCCGCTTGCTTCGGCCAGTTTTTCAATATCCATCGGTTCGTTGGCTTCTTCCAATAATTTCAAAATAACATGTGTACGGTCCATAGCTTGTAGTTGTTATAGACTCAAATTTGAGGAATGCGCAGGCGTTGGCCGATCTTCAGATTATTCGATGATAAGTTGTTCGTCTTTTTAATCAAATCGGTGGTTACGCCTGGATATTTTTGGGATATCGTCCACAAATTTTCGCCTTGTTTTACGGTATGTAAACCATACGAAGAGGCTGTTTGTTCGCCCGACGCCGGCGATTTATCAGTTTTTATCTTATTCCCGTTCACTACCAGCTGCTGTCCGATGCGTAGGCGATCCGAGTGCAGGCCGTTCAGTTTCTTCAGGGTCTGAATATTGGTGTGGTATTTACGGGCAATCGATCCGAGCGTCTCGCCCGATTTTACTTTGTGGATGCTGGTTGATCCCGAATAGGCGGTTGTGCCGCCCGGTCCGGCGTAGCGGCGATTGTTTACCAACAGCTCGGTTGCGCGGTAAGCCACAATGGTGTCCTTATGCTCGATGAATGTGTAAAGTTGCTGAACGGGCAGCCGTAAAGCGATCGATTTTACATTTCCCGGTACGATATCTCTTCTGAACTGAGGGTTGAGCATGCGAAGCTGTTCGATCGGCAAATTCAGTTTTTCGCTGATCTGTTCGAAATGCACCATCTCATTCACTTTCACCGTATCCGTAAAAGCGGGGATTTCGGTCATCACCGGACACAGATTATGTTCGCAGTAATAATTCATCACGTAGGTAGCCGCGATAAATGCCGGTACATAGCCACGGGTTTCTTTTGGCAGGTAATAATAGATTTGCCAGTAATCTGTTTTACCTCCCGCGCGGCGAATTGCTTTGTTTACATTGCCCGGTCCGCAGTTGTAGGCGGCGATAGCCAGATTCCAGTCGTTGTAGGTTGCGTGTAGTTGTTTCAGATAGCGAACCGCGGCTTCGGTCGCCTTATACGGGTCGCATCGCTCGTCGATCAACGAGTTGATTTCAAGTCCGAGTGATTTTCCTGTCCCCAGCATGAATTGCCAAAGCCCGGTGGCACCCATGCGTGAGCGGGCGGTGGGTTTGAGCGCAGACTCGATAATCGGAAGGTATTTCAGCTCCATCGGTGCGTTTTCGCGATCCAGAATCTCTTCGAAGATCGGGAAATAAAAGTTCCCTAACCCCAGCATGTATTCTACCAGATTGCGTTTCCGTTGGGTGTACAGGTTGATGTAAGAGCGTACGATCGGATTGTAGGGCATCTCCATCACCGTAGGCAATGATCCCAGCCGTTTTATATACACCGAATCCGGATACTCCGGGTTATACGGTCCGCTCGCACAAGTCGAATCGGTATAGGTGTGATTCAGCAAAAACCAATCGGTCAGCATCGAATCCAGTTCACTGGTTAATCCTTCCGGAATTACGATTGCCGAATCCTGAATCGTATCTTGCATTGATATTTCAGTGGGAGGCAACTCGGGCAAAATGGGTTCGTCAATTGATGGAATCGTATCATTTGCCTGAATGTGGATACATGTAAGCGTAGATATTAACAGTGATAATAATCGCATGATGGTTTTTTAAAATTTAATCGCACATTGAAGTCCTAAAGATGAATTGTTGCGGAACGGATCGGGATCGATCATCGTTGGTTGCACCTTTAGTGAAATATCCGGAGATATATCGAAATGATAAAGAGAAGCATCGACATAAGCATCTACCATCGACAGCAGATATACGCCGAGCATCGAAATAATACTCAAATCACGGTTACGGCGATACGAGTCTTTTTTACGTTTCAACGCTTTTTCAAGCCATGCCCGGTTATCACCTTCATTGATGTTGAATCCCGGACGCACATAGTCGAGGTAGCTTTTGTTCGGGCTGTTCTCTACCAGGTCGCGATAGGCATTTGAATACCCTTTATAGTAACGCTGATTCCAGGTTACAGCATAGGTAAGTCCCAGAAATCCTCCGTAAATGATAGGCAATTTCCAATAATTGCGATTATAAATCTGTCCTCCTCCCGGAAACAGAGCCGCATACCACACCGCTTTCATCGGGTCGGGCATGAAAAGAGGCGCGTTATCCTGTGTGATTTCCGCCGAAGCCTCATCATACTCCTTAACCACCAGCGGCACGCTGTCATTGACGAAATATTCATCCGTTCCCTCTTTTATCTGCGAAAAGAGCGATGGCGTCGCACCCAGAAACGTTACGAATGTAAGTATAAGAATATAGAATGTTCGCCTCACGTGAATTGATTAATCTAATAAGTTAAAAACAAAAATCTTTGATAAGCTTACTCCTGAAGCTTATCAAAGATACCAAGAATTCGTTGAAGTTCTTCATCCGATTTAAAAGGAATACTGATTTTTCCTTTCCCTTTATCATCGCAGCTGAACTGTACTTTTGTGTGAAAGAATTTCGAAAGATGATTCTTCAATAAAGAATACTCTTCCGACAGGGATGCCGGTTTCGTATCTCCCGCTGTTGGATTTATGGTTTCGCCTGCCAGAATACCCTTTACCCGCTCTTCTACTTTGCGTACCGAGTAGCCTTGCTGCAAGGTTTCTTCATAAACGGCGAGTTGCTGTTCCGGATTGTCGAGCGATAACAATGCGCGGGCATGCCCGTTGTCGATCTGTTTGTTTTTTAGGCCGATCTGAACTTCCGCCGGCAATTTCAGCAATCGAAGGTAATTGGCGATGGTCGTACGGTTTTTACCCACCCGCTCGCTGAGCTTTTCCTGGGTCAGTCCGTACTGTTCGATCAGTTTTTGATACGTCAGCGCAATCTCAATCGCATTCAGGTCTTCACGCTGTATGTTCTCGATCAGCGCCATCTCCATCACGTTGTCGTCTTCTGCCGTACGGATGTAAGCCGGTATCGTAGTTTTTTCAGCGATTCGCGATGCCCGGTAGCGACGCTCACCGGCAATGATCTGGTAAGTGCCATTCCCTTTTTCGCGTAGTGTGATCGGCTGAATGATACCGATTGCCCGGATAGAAGCGGCTAGCTCTTCGAGCGCGTTTTCGTCGAATTCGGTACGTGGCTGATCCGGATTCGGAACGATTTTGGATAATTCTATTTCATTGATAGAAGAGGAACCGCCCGCTTTGATTTCATCCATCATGATCAAAGCGTCCAATCCCCGTCCTAATGCACTTTTCTTTGTCGGATTCATAGAGAATTATTGTTTTCGGTTAAGCAACTCCTTTGCCAGCTGCATGTGGTTGATACTTCCCCGTGAATCGGGATCGTATAAAAGCGCCGGTATGCCGTGGCTCGGTGCTTCACTCAAGCGTACATTGCGCTGAATAACGGTGGTAAATACCAATTCCTGAAAATGTTTTTTCAGTTCTTCATAAATCTGATTCGCCAATCGCAGGCGCGGATCATACATCGTTAAAAGGAATCCCTCGATCTCGAGTGACGGATTCAGTTTTGATTTGATGATTTTGATAGTGTTCAGCAGTTTGCTGATCCCCTCGAGTGCAAAATATTCGGCTTGTACCGGAATGATTACCGAGTCGGCCGCTGTCAGAGAGTTGACCGTAATCAATCCTAACGAAGGCGAACAGTCTATCAATATATAATCGTAATCCCCTTTTACCTCGCGAAGTAATTCATCGAGTACTTTCTCACGGTTATTGATGTTAAGAAGCTCCAGTTCGGCTCCTACAAGGTCGATACGGGAAGATATGATATCCAGTCCGTCTACGCAGGTAGGCAGAATGGCGTCCTTGGCAGGTGTCTGGTCAATCAGACATTCATATACGGAAGTTTCTACCGAGCGGATGTCAATACCCACTCCGGAAGATGCATTCGCCTGAGGATCGGCATCGATTAGGAGCACTTTTTGGTCGAGTGCAGCCAATGAAGCCGCTAAATTGATGGAGGTTGTTGTTTTCCCAACTCCTCCCTTCTGGTTGGCTATTGCGATGACTTTTCCCATGTTGTATTTTGATTTTTACCGAACAAAGAAAATAATAAAAAAGAAAATAGACTGCTTGTGATTCAGACTATTTTCTTTTTTGTTGATAAGTAGGCGGGATTGTTGAAAACTTTTCCGCCTGCTTTTTCTGTCTTTATTTACAAAGAGTCAGTACCACTTCACCGGCTTCATTTAAGAAGTTGATGCAGTTCGCTGTGCTTGCTTTTTCCACTTTGTGAGTAGTAG